>JAMCZZ010000012.1 GCA_023484645.1 Patescibacteria group bacterium | reverse complement strand
TGTTGTTCTGCTGGACTTCGTTATAAATTTCTTCTAGGATTTGTTGCTTAGTTTTGATCATCTCAGTACTCGATTAGTTGCTGCTGCTGATATTTTTTAAAAGTTGATTCCGCCACTTCGATGATTTCTCCTGATTTGATCTCCATGAGGACGTACATCGGTTTGCCGTCCGGGGCTTTTCTTTGTCCTTCGAAGTGAAATCTTGGCATGGATTCATTCCTCGCCATTATCATCACCCCCTTCCTCTTGGATGCTCTTGATCTTGATCACGAGTTTGTCTTCGCCCACCTTGTTTACTATCTCTGTGGTGACCCGGCGCACGAATCTGGTGTCGTCATCCAGGATCAGCCTTCCTTTCAGTCCGTCGATATACAGCTTGCTCGCCACGTTATCGCTGTCTCTAAGCCGGCTGTCTTTGAAATATGCGGTGATGCTGATGTCGACCGTTTCATCGAATCTTTTCCATCCTGGCGGCAATGAGGCCATCATGTATGTGTGGATTGTTTGAGCCAGCTCATACCGTTTCGTCCAATGGCTTTGAGAGTAGAGGACGTTCCAGCTTACTGCCTGGTGGTCGTGGATTGTTATGACCATTGCGCTTCTCATTTTTTTGACCCTCCTGTCTGCTAATATTTTTTAACTTATCTGCTTTCTTTGCCGGCGAATGCCGGGTTGTTGTAAAACCGCCAGTAGAACAGCCTCTCCTTGTCTCTGATCCCAGACGCATCTTTGCAGTAGCTGGCCACCATCGGAAGCCTTGCCTGCTTGCCTTTCTGATAGGTTAGCTTGATCAGCTTGAAGAACTGGGCGGATGGTGATCCACGGAGTCCGACCATTTTCCAGAGCCTTATGGCCTCCGCCTGCCAGTCGTGGGTGATCCGGTTGAATTTAGGCTCCGGTACAGGCTCATCTGGCTCTTGCTCAAGATCCTTCAAGATACTTCCGATGCTTGCCATGCCTGGATTGAAAAACCTTTTAGTTACTGAGGCTTTAGCCTCTGTAATTTCTTTGTCTTTTTCTTTGTCAGGTATACATGTTATGGGAACTTTCTTCTCAACAGGGTGAGAAGTTTCTTCCTTCCTTGGGGGAAGTTTCTTCTCACTATGGGAAGTTTCTTCCTCCCGGGAATCTTTGATCATCACTTCCTGGTACCAGTCGACCGTTATCCGAAGGTGCTTTGTTTCCGGATGTTTCTCAACCAGTCCTTTGTCGATGATCTTTGCAACCATATCTGTGATAGCCCGGCGACTTACTCCAAGTTGCGTTGCCAGGAATTCCTTGGTTGCATAACACCATCCTCGGTAGGGAGATTGAGGATTGTTTCCCAGATGGTAGATTAAGTCGGCCAGACCGTATTCATGCCATGTCAAACCCAGCCTCTCTCTTGCTTCGTGGTTGATCGTCGTGTACTTAACTTTCATGCCCCTCCTTTTTGTTGGAAATGCAACTTATTGGACTTCCGTTGTAATAGCATTGGCACTTGGAAAGGTATTCTTCGTTTCCGCTTACCTTGGCCGATCTGCAGAACATTCGGTCTTGATTTTCAAAGACGCCGTCCAGGCATTTCCCTAGGGCAAGTGTAAATGCAATACCTAACACGAAAAAAATCAAGATTTTGAAAATAAGAGTTCTCGTTGCCAGGGGCTTTCTGGCCATACCTCGAACAGCGATGTTATTCATTTTCGTCTACCTCCTTTTGTGACTATTAGCATTGGCAAGCAGATTTTTTTGATCCGATAACTTACAGCTTGCTTTGTTATTGGTTTTCCATTTAGTGGATACTTTCTTCCGATTTCTTCTTCGGTCAGATCGTGCAACAGATAGTCTTTGAGGATCATTCGATCTCTTTCATATTTGGAGGAGACGGTGTCTTTGAGGATTCTTCGCACTGTCATTTCATCCCGGTTATGTCTTACCGACAGTTCTTGAATACTCAAAATGCCCCGCTTGTCATTCGGGGTTATGCCGACAAAAAAATCTCTCAATAAATTTTCGTTTGACTTAATTAACGAAAATCGCTTGACATTTTTTCGACGAAGAGTTTGAATCAAACGCAAAGGAGATTGGGCAGGCATTTCTTTTCCTTGTTACTTATCCTTGCCCAGGTTTTATGTCCTTTGACCGTAGAGGTATTATTTTGTAGTAGGAGACTAACTAATTTTAACTTGTGTTTATGAGAACTCCGATTTCTGGATGAATTTCCTGAATTTCCAAGAAGTGTGCTTGAAGCTTTGAGGCAACCGTTGGAAGATGGTGTTGTTACAGTCTCAAGAGCTCAGGGCAGTTTGACTTTCCCTGCAGAATTTTTACTGGTTGCAGCCCAAAATCCCTGCCCTTGTGGTTATCTTTCTGATCCAGACAAGCGATGTATTTGTTCCACCATTCAAATAATGCGGTACCAAAAGAAAATCTCCGGCCCGCTTTTAGACAGAATTGACATTCACATCGAAGTCCCGCGGCTAAAATATGAGAAATTGGCCAGTAATCCGCCAGCTGGCGGAGTTGCCGAAGAATCAAAAAAAGTGAAAGAAAGAGTGCAGGCGGCAAGGGATGTTCAAGCCAAAAGATTTAAGAAATCAAAAACCAAGGCGAATTCAGAGATAAGTGCAAGGGAAATAAAAGAATTTTGCAAATTAGACAAGGAAGCGGAAAAAATTATTGCTAATGCGGTGGAGCAGATGAAACTTTCAGCTCGGGTTTATCACAGGCTTTTAAAAATCGCCCGGACGATTGCCGATCTGGAAAAAACGGAAAATATTCAAGCGAACCATATTGCAGAGGCCCTTCAATATAGACCTAAAGAGAAAATTTATTAGCTTTAATAAAAGATTAGGACCGCAGCTGGGCGCGCTGCGGTCCTGTGTGCAAGGGTTATTCCCTTGTCTTATTATTGCAATTCAGTTGGGGACCGATTAACCTTCAACCAGTCCACGTGCCGCCTCGTAAGGCGAGATGCTAAACTTGAAGGGTGTGCCACCTTCTCGTTCACGAATCTCGTAGAAGAGGCGAGTCGTTCCGTCCCAAACGGATCTTTCGACACATTCGAGAAAAAGTTTCCCTCCTTCTATCGTTGCGGATAAGCCAGCCTTCATCAGCTGGAGCACTTTCATGGCGTTTGTTACCCCTGAGAGTTCACGAGGTATTACCACGATTGCGCCGGTTTGAGCCGTTTCTACGACCCTAATTGCCTCAGCCAACTTTCGTGGGAGAACTATCTTCCCACTGTTGACTCCCGCCATTGAGGCGGCTTCCTCTGATACACTTCCCACTGTTTCTTTTGTGGCTTCCATTTCCACACCTCTTCAGATTCTGGCAGATTTGCCAGTTGATATGCCAAAAAGATACCGATTTTCGATCGGTTTGTCAATTGGTGCGCTTGCCGAATATTCTTATTGTGTTTGAATGTTGGCGATTTTGTAAACCCAATCACCAAACGAGCTTAATATGTTAGTTTTCAGCCCCAGGATATAAATTCCCGAAAAAACTAATATGATCAGTCCGATTAGAGCAATTATTTTTCTGACATCTTTTTTTACATGATCATATTGGTTGTGCGAATAGGGGTCATCAATCTCTATAGGGCTGCTTTTATCTCCCTGAGTACTGGTTTGATTATTTATAATAGATTCATCTGAAACAACAGGATCGGATGAGACAAAAGTATTTGTTGTCTCTGATTTTTGGAAACCCTTATTAGGTTTATTTTTTTTGAATTTCTTATTTTTTTTCTTAGACATATATTCCTTCCGCTTATTTGCGTCATAACTAATGTAGTACATAGCGATTAGTTTGGCAATCCTATTTCATAGATATTTTCAAATTGATAGTTACAATTCATTCACTCAGGGTTTACACCCACACTCAATTATGTTAATATTTTTAATGTTTAGCTGGGCATCGATCTGAATGAAGAAATTAGGAGAGAAGCTTGCCGATGTAGCTCAGTGGTAGAGCAGAGGACTGAAAATCCTTGTGTCGTCAGTTCAATTCTGACCATCGGCACCATTCGACTCATTATTAACAAATTAATAATTCGCTCATGGTCTGGTGGCCGAGTGGTTAGGCAGCGGTCTGCAAAACCGCGTACCCCGGTTCAATTCCGGGCCAGACCTCCAAAATAGAATTTAGAGCTTAGAGCTGAGACCTTAGAATACTCTAAGAATTAGCATTTTTACTAAGTTCAAAGTTCTGACGTCTAAAATCTAAGTTGCTTTGCAAATTTGCGGGTATCGTATAGCGGCTATTATACGTCCTTGCCAAGGATGAGATACGGGTTCGACTCCCGTTACCCGCTCCATCATCAATTATGTCAAATATTTTTAAAATTATTCAAATTGTTTTAGCCATCTTACTGATGGCTGCAATTTTAATGCAGCAAAGAGGCTCAGGATTAGGTATGGCATTCGGAGGTCAGGGGAATGTTTACCGTTCACGTAGAGGGGTAGAAAAAATCTTATTTATAGCGACTATCGTAATAGCCGTGCTTTTTTGCTTAACTGCTCTAGCCACAGTTTTTCTAGGCTAAATTAAAAATGAAATTATTTTTTAAAATAATTGCTAATTTATCTGTCCAATTTGTAAGTTTCCTAAGGAATCTTCTAGCTATTATTTTATATTTCTTTAAACGAGTTAAGAAAAGTGCTCTTCTAATGAATAAGACCGAGACAATATTCTCGCTCTTTTTTTTAATTTGCGCCCTGGTACTTTCGGGAATAAAAGTTAAAGATGAGTTCTTCTTAAGGACGCGGATTGTTCCGGCTGATGGGGGAATATATAAAGAGGTTGTGTTTGGAGATTTCAAATATCTAAATCCATTGCTTGCATCGACTGATGCTGAAAAATCTTCTTCAAAACTTGTTTTTTCCGGGTTGGTTAAATACGACAAAAATAATAATGTGACTTCCGATATTGCTGAAAAATGGGAGATCTCGCCAGACAACTTACGTTACACTTTTTATTTGAAAGATAATGTTGTGTTCCATGATGGTAAAAGATTGACCGCTGATGACGTTGCATTTACAGTGGATAAAATAAAAAACCCAGCTTTCAAAAGCCCTCTTTCCAGCGCTTGGGAAGATGTTAACGTTACGACTGAAGGGAATAAAGTTATCTTTGATTTGCCCAGGGCTTATGGTCCGTTTATCTATAATTGTGATTTCGGTATCTTGCCTTCTCATTTATCCGATGATCAGTTTAATAAAAAATTGGTTGGGACTGGTCCGTATAAATTTGCAAATTCAACTATTAAAAATGGAAAAATCGTAAAATTAAATCTTGAAAAAAATCCCCTTTATTTTAACGGAGAGCCGTATATATCCCAGATTGAACTGGATTTTTTTGGAAGTAAAGCTGAAACGGAACTTGGGTTCAAAGAGAAGGGAACAAATGCCATTTCTGGAATGAGCATAAACGGGAAAGAAAGCCTTTTTGATTTATCATTTAAGACGAATAAGAGATTGGGCTTAATTTTTAACCTCAGAAAAGACAAGCTCAAAGACAAGACTGTTAGGCAAAAAATATTGAGCAGCGATAAATTGCCTGACAGGCTAGATTTAAGTTTGACCACTTTGGATAATGATTTGCAAAGAAGCAAAGCCGAAGAATTAAAAAAGCAATTTTCTGACCGCAATATTAATCTAAGTATTAAATATCTCAATCCGATAGATATGCAGGAAGCTTTGAGTAAAAAAGATTATGAATTATTGCTTTTTGGTTTTGATTTTGGCTATGATCCCGACCCATACGTTTTCTGGCATTCTTCGCAGATGGAAAATATGAACTTTGCTGGATTCAGCGATAAAAACTCAGATATCTTGCTCGAAGATGCTAGGATGTTAACTGATTATACTGCAAGGAACGCAAAGTATAACCAGTTTTTCGATACCATTAAAAATGAAGCGCTTGGGGTTTTCTATGATCCGATTACTTTTTCATATGAAATTAAGTCAGATGTTAAAAATGCGAAAATTAACGCCAGTGAAGTTGACTACAGGTACGATGGCATTGAAAAGTGGTATATAAAGGAAAAGAGGGTAAGAAAATAACCACACTGATTTATTACACAGATAGGCACAGATAGGAATTATGCCGGAGTGGCGGAACCCCAGCACCAAGCCGATAGATCGGCTGGTGCGGGGCAGGTTGGCATATTTACCCTGTATTGAAATGGGCGTGTGGTGGAATGGTAGACACGCTACGTTCAGGTCGTAGTGAGAGCAATCTCGTGGAGGTTCAACTCCTCTCGCGCCCACCAAAGAAGTATTAAGGCATTTTTATAACAAAGGGATGGAATGTATTCTAAAAGAAGGCGTTTGAGATTCATTATAGAGATGATTCTCAAACGCCTCAGTAATTGCACTAGCAACTGCGCTACAGTGCTTTGCTCTATAATTCCAACGGTCGGAGTTTGCCGCTGTGAAGGTCATCAACGATCGCTAGACATATACGTATGTATGTAGAGTAAGCGAATCGAATCGAAGGTATCCCTTCCCACCTTAGAAGTTCGTTGTTAAGTCGATTAACTATTTTGTCGAACTCTTCAGCGGGGACGCCTGATATTAAAGCGTCTGTACAGCGATCTATAAACTCTTGAATACTCGAGTTCATCAGGGTCGCTGAACTGAAAAGGCCACTATGGTGTTGCAGGAGATATCTAGTCAAATTCGTCATTGAATGCTCCTTGTCTTCAACTGGATGACAAAAATTATAGCATTTAATATAATTATTGTCAATTATTCTACCTTGTAAAAAACTGGATCGCTATTCTTTTGACATTTTTTGAAATATCTGGTAAATTAAATTTAGTTAAATTATTAAACCAGCTTGAATATTTGTTCTTTGTAAATTCTTGGCTGGTCAAGAATTTTTTAATAATGCGCGCTTAGCTCAGCTGGTTAGAGCATCTCGTTTACACCGAGAGGGTCGGGGGTTCGAATCCCTCAGCGCGCACCAAACTTCGCCCTTTGGGCTTCGCTTGGCGAGCCAAAGCAGAAGTTTGTCCAGCGAAGCTTTAGCGAAGTTGGACATCTAATTAGAACGCCGCGTTTTGCGGCTTTAGAATTTTCCTAAGTTCTAAAGCGAAGCGTCCTAAGATCTAAAAACTAATTTTAGGGCGGATGGCGGAATTGGTAGACGCGCTACCTTGAGGTGGTAGTGAGAGCAATCTCGTGGAGGTTCAAGTCCTCTTTCGCCCACCAATCATGTAAATATTTTCAAATGACAGCAGCTGAATTTTTTTCACAAAATTACCTTCTTAATCCGAATACACCGGGTGAAAGCAGGCTGTATATTCCACTGATTATACTGTTTGGAACCCTTATCATTTTTGCAGTTATTTCAAAACTTGTGCGCAATCCTGAGGTTAGGCAGATTTCCGGTAAATATTTCGTATCCTTTTTAACAATTGGAATTTTGGGTCTTTTCTATCTGTTTTTCAGATATGAGGAGCTGCCTTACTTGGGTTCTAGGTTATTTCTTTTATTAATTCTTCTAGCCTTATTTGTTTGGATAACAGTAAACAGTATTTGGGCAATAATGTTCATACCAAAGTATAGGGAGCAAAAGAAAAAAGAGGAAAGATATAAAAGATATTTACCAAAAAAGAAAAAAGTTTAAAACAACTTGAATTAAATTTTTCGCTTGCTTCATTGCCTTCTTAGGCGCTTGCAACCGTCGTCAGGCAACAAAGCTCGCAAAAAAATAAATCTTTATTATTAATTAAAAATGGGCGGGGAACTGGAATTGGAGAAACGAGTTTATGACCGAAGAAATTGAAAATGTAGAAACAAACGCCGCATCCACCGAAGGTGGAGCGGGCGCCACTGCTTCCGCTAAAAGCGGAATGCGTGGAAAAACTGAATCGATGGAAGACCTTATTAAAGAGTTGGGCGACAACCTTTTGCCTTTTGCGGAAGGTGATACTGTCGAGGCCACTATTTTGGCTGTGGGTGGAAACAGAATATGGGTTGATGTTGCCGGCCAGTCGCTTGGATTTATTCCTGAAAAAGAAATTACAACAAAGACGGGATTAAAAGTTGGCGACAAGACATACTGCACTGTTATATCAATGGAAGACGATGCTGGTAATGTGGTTCTTTCAATGAAGAGAGCGGATAGAGAAAAATATTGGATTGATCTTCAACAAAAATTTGAGACAGGCGAGCCTGTAGCTATAAAGATCACAGACGCAAATAAGGGCGGTTTAATGACTGAACTTGGCGGAATTCAGGGTTTCTTGCCCGTTTCGCAACTATCCCCAGCCAATTATCCAAGAGTTACCGGCGGCGATAAAGATGAAATTCTTAATCGCTTGAGAAGATTTATTGGTCAGGAAGTAAACGTAAAAGTTATTAATTGTGATAAAGAAGGCAATAAACTTATCTTCTCAGAAAAAGCGGTTAGGGCAACCGAAGTTAAGGCGAAAATTGATAAATATCATGTCGGTGACAAAGTTACCGGTAAGATTACAGGAATTGTTGATTTTGGTTTATTTATCAGCGTCGATCCTCAGATCGAAGGTTTGGTTCATATCTCAGAAGTTTCTTGGAGCCGAGTGACTGATTTGAATAAGATATATAAGGTTGGAGATGAAGTTGAGACGATGATCATCTCTGTTGACGACGGCAAAATTTCTTTATCTATTAAACGTTTACTGCCGGATCCTTGGGTTAAGGCAGCTTCTAAGTACAAAGTCGGAGATGTTGTCAAAGGAGAGGTTACAAAAATTACTCCTTTTGGCGCTTTTGTTTCACTAGATGAAGAGATTGACGGCTTAGTCCACATCTCTGAGCTTTCAAGCGACCACATAGTTGATCCCGGTCAGATCGTTGAACTTGGCAAAGAATATCAATTCAAAATCATTTCTATTGAACCTGACAGCCATAGACTAGGTTTGAGTCTTAAGGTTGAATCTTCCTCTAAAGCTACGGATGAGAAGAAAGAAAAGAAAAAAGCTGTAGAATCAGAAGCAGCTATTGATGAAGTAGAAACAGAAACAGAAGAAGAGACTGTTCCTGGGGAAAAAGAAGAAAAACCAACTAAAAAAAGCACCAAAACTAAAATTACAAAAAACAAATAAATTCAAAATATCAAATCCAGTGTTTAAAATATTGAGATTTTGAAAAATTGTAATTTATTTAGAATTTATTGCTTTCTAATTTATGATTTAAAGCCGGAGGCGTTGTATGCAAATTAAATATTTAGGCAGAGAAAAATTTGATGTTCGATCAAAGGATGCAAGAATTGAGCTTGGATATCAAATAAAAATCAACGGTTTCCCTCTGCCTGGACCGGGAGAATATGAAAAAAGCGGTATTTTTATCGAAGGCATTGCAGATAATGGAAGTACAATATATCTAGTTCGTGCGGATGAAATAAACATGTGCTATTTAGGCAAGATATCTCATGATTTACGGGAAGACGAGGCCAAAGAAATAGGAGATGTTGATATATTATTCGTTCCTTTGGGTGAAGATGGCTCTCTTACGACAAAAAAAGCTCTTGATCTAGTGTCGCTAATTGATCCTAAGATTGTGATACCAATGCTTTACTCTGATTTATCTGAATTCAAAAAGAGCGAAGGCATAACGAACGGCGAAACTGAAATTCTGAAGATTAAAAAAGCCGATTTGCCTGAAAATGAGCGGATGAATGTAATTTTGAAGACTAGTCTTTAGAAATTAGGATTTAGAAATTTATTTGTATGGGTTCTTTCTCTAAACTTAAAGATATTTTTTGCAAAGGAGAAAATTTTCTCTTGATTTGCCATGAGCAGCCTGATGGCGACGCCTTGGGTGCAATTTTGGCATTGAGCGAAGGATTAAAAAATAATGGCAAGAAAACTTCGATGGTTTGCAGTGATAAAATTCCTGAGATTTTCTTATTCTTGCCCGGGGTAGAACAAATTAAAAGAGATTTTTTGATTGGTAATTTTGACGTAATTATTCTTCTTGATAATGGGGATCTGAAAAGAACTGGCTTTCCCGAGCGAATATTAAAAGTCAGAGATAAGGGAATTCCTTTAATTAATATTGACCATCATCCTAAAAATGATTTATGGAAATGCGTTACTATTAATTATGTCAATGATTCGGCATCTTCGAGCTCTGAATTGGTTTTTGAAATTTTAAACGGATTGGGCTGGAAGATTACTCCGACAATTGCAACATCATTATTAACTGGAATATTTTACGATACCGGCGGGTTCCAACATACCAATACATCTCCTTCTGTCTTAACTGCAGTCTCTGAATTGTTGAATAAAGGCGCAAAGCTTAAAAAAATTTCAGAAAGTATTTCGAGTTCTCACTCAAATTCAATCACAAGATTAAAGCTATGGGGGATTGCTTTAAATCGCCTTCTTATAAATGAAAAATACGGTATTGCTTCTTCATTTCTACTCAGAGAAGACATTGAGAAGCTTAATGCATCGGACGACGAGGTGTCTGGGTTGGTTAACTTGATAAATGCGATTCCTGAAACACAAATTGCACTATTGCTTTATGAGACCGCGGATGGTAAAATTAGAGGCAGTTTGAGAACAGAAAAAGACTCTGTGAGTGTGTCAAAACTGGCTGATTTGCTAGGCGGAGGCGGGCACAAAAAAGCAGCTGGATTCAGTTTTTCTGGTCAGATTAAACAAGTCAATAAAATTTGGCAAATAGCTTAGCCCGAGTGGTGGAATGGTAGACACGAAGGACTTAAAATCCTTTGGCCTAAAAAACCGTGTCGGTTCGAGTCCGACCTCGGGCACCAAGAAAAGAAGACCTTCGAAGGTCTTCTTTTCTTGGTTAAATTATTAGATATTTTTTATTAATTTAATATATGATATATTGTTTTTGAGGCTAATAATTTAATCCAAAAGCTTATGATTAAGAAGAGGGCATTGGCTAGGTACATTTTGGCTGGAGTGGCAGTTTTTGTGTTGGCGGTTTTGACGTATATTTATATCCCCACTTATTTTGGGGATACCGTATATCCGCTTAAATATGAAGAATTTATAAAAAAATATTCCGCTAAATACCAAGTAGATCCTTCACTGGTCGCTGCCGTGATTTTGCAGGAGAGCCGGTTTAACCCAAGTTCGGTTTCTGGGGCGGGAGCACAGGGTTTAATGCAGTTTATGCCCGGTACTGCAGCAACAATGGCCAAAGAAACCGGGCGCTGGCCGAATTATGATATTTTTGATGCTGAAACTTCGGTTGAATTCGGTGCTGCTCACTTGAGAGATCTGCTTATAAAATATAACGGCAACGTAGATTTGGCCCTATATGCGTATAATACGGGTACCGGAAATGCGGACCGCTATGCAAGCTCGCCAGCATCCATTGCTAATTATTCCTATGTCAAAAGAATAAGAAATTATCAGACGGTTTATCAGTCAATGTATGCGAACGAACTTGGAATCGCTCCGATTAAAATAGAGAAAATCAGTGACAATAAAGCAGAAGTAAGAGGATTTGTCTGGTCGCAAATATTCTCTAACTTTGCAGGGTATTTCAATAATAATCAGCCCAAGTAATATAAACAACATATGACAGCAAATGAATTAAGAAATTTGTTTTTACAATATTTTGAAAAGAGGGGTCACAAGGTGATCCCTTCTGCTTCTTTGGTGCCTGAAAATGATCCGACAGCACTATTTACCTCTGCTGGGATGCAGCCTTTAGTCCCTTATCTTATTGGCGAGACTCATCCGGCAGGGAAAAAGCTGGCGAGCGTCCAGAAATGCATCCGAACAGACGACATCGACGAAGTAGGCGATAAGGTTCACCATACTTTCTTTGAGATGCTTGGCAACTGGTCTCTGGGCGATTATTTCAAAAAAGAAACGATAGAAATGAGCTATGAATTTTTAACCGATAAAAAATGGCTTGGGCTGGATAAGGAAAAATTAGCCGTTTCTGTATTTGCAGGGGATGATGATGCGCCTTTTGATCAGGAAGCTTATGACAAATGGATAGGGTTAGGTATTTCAATCAAGCGGATTGCAAAACTGCCAAAGAAAAATAACTGGTGGGGGCCAGGGGAGAGCGGTCCTTGCGGTCCCGATACGGAGATGTTTTATTGGACAGGAAGTGAACCGGCTCCAGATAAATTTGACGATAAAAATGCAAATTGGGTGGAAATTTGGAACGATGTTTTTATGCAATATCAGCTAAAGGAAGGCAAATACACTCCCCTAGCTCAAAAAAATGTTGACACAGGCATGGGCTTAGAACGAATGTTGGCAGTTTTAAACGGTTTTGATGACAACTATAAAACTGAACTGTTCTGGCCTATTCTCAATAAAATATCCGATTTATCCGGCAAACCTTATGAAGGAAACGAGAAAGCTTTTCGGATTATTGCCGATCATATAAAAGCTGCTGTTTTTGCCATTTCCGATGGAGTTTTCCCTTCTAATAAAGGCGCTGGGTATGTAGTAAGGCGGTTATTAAGGAAAGCTATATTAAATATGCATCGACTTGGGATTTATGAAAGAATGAGGCACACACTTGAGGGAGTAACAGTTAACGGGGTAACTTCGAAGAACATTCTTCTGCATGTATTTTTGCCAATTATTAAATCTATATATGAAAACGAATATTATGTATACATAAAACAAATCAGTCCAGTAATCAATAAAGAAGAAGAGAGGTTTTTAGAGTTATTAGATAATTCTGAAAAGTATCTTAAAAAAGCGAAGCCTAAAATTGAAAAATTCATTGCAAGCGGACAAAAATCAGAAAAAACTGGTCATGTAACTCGAGATTTAAAGTATTTGGGCGAGATTGCATTTGATCTGTATCAGCAAGAAGGCATTCCTCCTGAGATTTCATATAAGTATTTTCAAGGCATAACTGGTGAACCTGAAGATTGGTATTATGAATTTTTTGAACAAGCCATGAGAAAGCACCAGGAACTTTCCCGTACTGCTTCGGCTGGGATGTTTAAGGGCGGTTTGGCTGATGCTGGGGAGGTTGCGGTTAAATACCATACTACTACTCACCTGCTCCATCAGGCATTAAGACAAGTCCTTGGTGATCATGTGCAGCAAAAAGGTTCAAATATCAACGCAGAACGATTGCGCTTTGATTTTACGCACACAGACAAAATGACGCCCGAACAAATTTCTGAGGTGGAAAAAATTGTGAATAAGCAAATCGAAAAAGATCTGCCGGTCACAATGGAAGAGATGACAGTAGAAGAGGCAAAACAATCTGGCGCTATAGGACTATTTGAACATAAATATGGCGATCGAGTAAAGGTTTATACCATTGGTTTGTCTGACAATTATTTTTCACGCGAGATTTGCGGCGGTCCCCATGTCGAAAATATCGGAACTCTTGGGCACTTTAAGATCAAAAAAGAAGAATCTTCTTCGGCTGGCATCCGCCGAATAAAAGCCGTATTGGAGTAAGTACTATGGAATATTTTGATGTTCTCGATGAATCCGGTAATTTTACTGGAAAGAAAGCGACTCGAGAAGAAGTTCATAGAAAAGGGCTTTGGCATAGGGTTGCTCATATTTGGATAGTGAATTCTAAAGGTGAAGTTCTGATTCAAAAAAGAGCGTCAGATAAAGATTCATATCCGAACATGTGGGCGATGTCTTGTGAGGGTCATGTCTCTGCTGGGCAAGAACCAATGCAAGGTGCTTTAAGGGAATTGAAAGAAGAACTAGGTATTGATCTTAAACTAGATCAGATTGAACTATCTTTTACATACAAAAGGAGTGCAAGATATTCTCGTAATTTCATTGGCAATCATTTTATAGATGTTTATGTTCTAAGAAAAGATATTAACACATCTAAGCTGGTAATTCAGAAGGAAGAGATATCAGATATTAGATGGATTAAACTGGATGATTATCTTGGCGCTATAAAAAACAACGATCCTGATTTTCGAGATTATCCTGACGAGTTAGATAGAGTATCTGAAATATTAAAAAAGATCCGATAAGAGAAATCGTTCCGTAAATATACACGATCGTGTATTTCTGCAGAATGATGTGTTTATGCAAGCAGTGTATTATATACAACCGCTTTTTTTATTTGCTATAATATAAACAAGTTGATCTTTATTCGGAGGGCATCCATTTTAGGATGATATATTCTTGTTTAAGTTATTTAAAAAAACAAATCAAAACCATGCGATTGCGCTAGACATCGGAACTGAATTCGTAAAAGTTCTAGTTTTTCGTATTGAAGGAGATAAGGCATTTGTTATCGGCAGCGGCCGGCAGCATCAGAGTCTTTCCGATATGCAGGGCGGCCGCGTTACAGATATTTCCGGAGTTATTAAAAACTGTGAAGTTGCTTTAGATAAAGCATTTGAGGAAGCCGGTGTTTCTCCGCGACAATGTGTGATTGGAATTGCCGGCGAGTTGGTGAAGGGCACAACCACCACAGTTTATTATAAGCGCAATGATTCTAAAACCAGGATAACAGTCAAAGAATTAAAAGAAATAATTGAGCAAGTGCAGGCCAAGTCTTTTGAAAAAACAAGATCAGAACTTGCCTGGGAGACCGGCCACTCTGAGATTGATGTTAAGCTGGTTAATTCTGCAGTTGTTGATGTAAAAATCGATGGTTATAAAGTTACAAACCCAGTTGGCTTTCAGGGGAGAGACATTCAAGTAGGAATTTTTAACGCTTTTGCGCCGATTGTTCACCTGGGCGCTCTGCAAACAATCGCAGAAGGATTGGATTTAGATCTTTTATCCATTGCAGCTGAGCCATATGCCGTTGCTCAATGTGTCGGCCTTGAAGATTCAGCAGAATTTTCTTCCATATTTGTAGACATTGGCGGCGGAACGACTGACATTGCTGTTGTCAGAAATGGAGGCGTAGAAGGAACGAGAATGTTTGCAATTGGAGGCCGGGTTTTCACGAAATCGATCGCAGACATGTTTGATTTGCCTTTTAATGAAGCAGAGAAACTGAAACTTGATTATTCAACTGGAAAGTTAGGAGAGAAAACAAAAACTCATGAAAAAATCTCTCAAGCTTTAAAAAACGATTGTGAAGTTTGGTTGGCGGGAGTACAAATAGCGCTTGAAGAATTTTCAAATGTCGATCTTTTGCCTTCAAAAATATTACTTTGTGGGGGTGGCTCGCTTCTTCCTGACATTAAAGAATATTTGGAAACTAAATCCTGGATCAAACAGCTTCCTTTTGCGAAGCAGCCGAAGGTTGATTTTGTTAAACCGGGAAATATAACCCATGTTAAAGATGAAACCGGCAAATTAAATGGATCACAAGATATAACTCCAATGGGGCTTGCTAACTTGGCGATTGATTTAGTGGGAGACCCCGGAGTAATTGACGGCATATTGGATAAGATTGTGGACGGAATAAGGTCATAAAATCAGAATTTTATGACAATTTCTAATTAATCTAATTAACCTAATTTCTAATCAAATTCTAAATAATAAAATCCCAATTGGGTCGTTAGTGCTTGGCACTTGATTAGAATAATTAAAATAATTAGAGCAATTAGAATAATTTTTGGTATAATGTAGCTATGAATGAAATTATTTACCTAGAGCCATCAGAGGAAATTACATCAGTGATCGATCGCCTAAGGGCAATTCCAGGATCAGCTGTTGCTTTTGTTATTCCCCGCGGTGCAACGATTGCTCAAAGTATAGTCAATCTGAAACTTTTAAAAAAGAGCGCTCTGGAAATGGAGAAAGAAATTTCGCTGGTAGCAACAGATAGAATCTCAAGAAATTTAGCTTCTCAGATCGGTTTGACTGTTTATTCTAAAGTTTCAGAAGCGCAGAAAGCTAAGCCTGTTGTGGAACCGGAAGCTATTTCGAAAGAAGATAATTCGGCGGATGACGATAATTCACCATTTCGGGTAAATAATTATTATCGGAATAAAGATAAAGAAGAAACTGAAGATGACGAGGCAATAAAACAAGAACTGCAGGCGATTGCTGGAGACAACGAAGTAGAAGAAGATGATAAAGGTGAAGAGAATGAAGACGACGGTGAACAGGTCGAAATAAAAAAGCGGACTATAAAAAATACCGAAGATGACGACTATCAATCACCCGAGAATAAAAAAAATGATCATCCGAATGAACATGAGCGACCGAAACCAAAAGAAGAGCATAGGACTAATATAAAGGGTTCACGAAAAATAGTCTTAATTTTTGGTGCAATTTTTGCTCTGATTTTAGCAGCTGGGGCCTATTTGTTCTTGCCCCATGCGACGGCTAAAATTCAAGTTAAGACAGAAAGCTTTAATACATCTAAAGAAATCACAATCGACAGGAACGCAAAGGCTAATGATGTTAATAAGCTAGTAGTGCAAGGGAGATTAATTCAATCGGAAAAAGAAGTTTCGAAAGAATTCGATGCCACTGGAACAAAAGATGTCGGAACTAAAGCGGCCGGGACTTTAAGTTTTAGTAATAATGACGGTGCTGATTCACAAGTTTCCGCTGGAACTGTAGTAAAGAGTTCTGGCGGGGTGGAATTCGTCCTAGATCAAGCCATTTCAGTCCCTGGGGCTACTGCCAGCGTTAAGCCGGGCGGCCAAGTGCAAATTAATGCCGGCAAGGTCAGCGGAAAAGTTACAGCTAAAGACTCTGGGGATAAGGGTAATCTGCCAGCAACCACAATTTACTCAGTAACAGGAAAACCTTTATTAACAGCTGTTGGTGAGACGACGGGCGGTGTTTCAAAAGTGATTAAAATAGTAGCTGACAGTGACATTACGAAAGCAGAAGCTAGCGTTAAGGAGGAGTCATCGAGTTCTGCTAAAAATGACCTGACAGACGAAGCGAAAAAAGAAAAACTCTCCATTTTTGATGATAGCGTTAAGACTGAAACTATATCTTCAAGTTCTTCTAAAAATGCCAATGATGAAGCTGATAAATTTAGCTATACTATAAAATTAAAATCTTATGCCATCGGCTTTGTGAAGAGTGATTTAAATGATGTCTTGGTTAAATCATCGGAAAAAGGACTCGGCAAGAATAAAATGATCATAGAACCAGAGAAAGCAGAGATTACTTACACTTTAGTCGATAGTAATATAGATAGCGGAATAGTGAAAATTACGGCAAAAATAGTCGGAAAAGCTGGCCAGAGACTGGTTGAAGACACTATAAAGAATCAGATAAAGGGTAAAAGCATTGCTTCGGCTAAACAGATAATAATGAGCAATGAGAATGTAGAAAAGGTAAGTATAGACTTACGCTTCGGCTTATTTCAGCAAGTTCCATTTTTCGCTAAAAACATAAAATTGATTTTCGGTTACGAGCAATAATTGTCTATTAATTCTATATTATTCATATGATGTATTTAGGAATTGATTTTGGAAGCAAAAGGATAGGATTAGCATTGGGGCAGATGATTCCAAAGGGGGCAGGAGTAATTGATGGGACAAAGGGTATTAATGAGATTTCTTCAGACATTAAAAAAATTTGTGTTGATAACGACGTAGAAGAGATAGTAATTGGGCTGCCAAAAAAGCCAAGCGGGAGTCCTGGTGAATTGGCGGAAGAAATAAAAGAATTTTCTGATATTTTAGAGAAAAATACCAATTTGCCAGTTCATTTTGAGGAAGAACAATTCACGTCGGTTGAAGCAGAAGAAATATTGAAAGAGAGCGGTAAAAGCTATAGCAGGAAATCCGGAAAGACTGACGAGATTGCAGCGATACTCATTCTTGAGCAATACATCAATCATTTAAGCGTTTCTAATAAGGAAAAGTGATGAGAAGGACAATAAAGACAATAATCACTTTGTTTTTAGTATTGCTGATTTTTTCAATCGCAGGCTTTCTTTTTTATCTAAGATGGATTATTTATACGCCTGCTGTGAAGGGAAGCGATCAATACCAAATTTTCGAAGTTAAGAAAGGGGAAAGCACCTTTCTAATAGCCCAGAGGCTAAAGAGCAAGAATTTAATTGCTTCGGATTGGGTTTTCTTTCTCAATGCCAAATTTAAGTCAAAGCCTTTAGTAACCGGCTATTACAACTTGTCGCCGAATATGACAATGCTTGATATTTTCAACAAAGTTTCTTCCGGCGACACTAACATTGTAAAAATTACAATTCCGGAAGGATATCGAGCAGAACAAATAGCTCAAGTTTTCGATGACAAAAAAATAACGAATTATTCTAGCTTCGTTGAGGCGGCTAAAAAACATGAGGGCAAATTATTTCCCGATACATATTTTTTCCCTACCGGAATGTCGGATATCGATATCATAAAAGCAATGACAGCTAACTACGAAGAGCGAACAAAAGATTTGCAAATATCAGACGAAGATTTAATCGTTGCTTCCATTGTGGAAAGAGAAGCTTCTAAAGATGAAGAACGGCCGTTAATTGCCGGCATCTACAAGAACCGGATAGCGATAAAAATGAAATTGGAAGCAGATCCTACCGTTCAATATGGGAGAGATAATTTAGAGATTAAAAATTTGGATAGCGAGGGTAAAAAACAATTTAAATTCTGGAAACCGATAACGTCAGCCGACTATCAAACGGTGGATTCACCTTACAATACTTATTTAATATCCGGTCTCCCGCCATCGCCAATATGCAACCCTGGCATCAAGAGTATTGAAGGCGCTATAAATTATTCGAAACATAAGTACCTATATTTTCTACAGAATGGCGGAAAAATCTACCCAAGCGAAACTCTAGAAGGTCACAACAAAAACCGCAGAGATATTCTTGGAGTGAAGAAGTAACGAAGAGTCAATTTTGATCTATAAAAAGCAGAATCAATATTCTGCTTGGTTTTTGTGAGGCGTCCTGACAGCATACATGTATGCTGTCAGGACAGTGAATAGAAGTATCTTAATCCCAGCGCAGGTTGACCAAGTTGATCACAGGGATAAAGATTGTGAACAGGATGGCTGAGTACCAGAACATCTGTTCACGACTGGTCCACCACGAAATGACCAATAGGGCGGAGAACGTGAAAAGGATGATTAGACTGAGCCATGGCCTTGCCGGACCTCGCCGACTGAACGGCCAAAGGTCGTTAAGCCAATCTTTCAACGGAGAATTGGTGCTGGTGCCCAGCCACATTACAATGAGCCAGACTACAAAGGCTATGACAAAGTACCACCATGCTAATCCGTTAAAGCTGAACGATCTTACTCCAACACAGGACAGTCCAGCGATCACGAATAGTGCAATCAGCGCTCCGATCAGAATGTCTGTGACAATCTGACCTGGTGTTGGATCATCGAACTCCATATTATTCCCTCCTCGGTTTGGTAGTCTTCGAACCTAAATATGTCTTATCAAAAAAACGTAGCTCGCGCAAATGACTATTGTGTCTATGTACTGCTGCCTTGACCGTGGGGTTATTTTTATCTATGCTAAAAACAGTCGAAATAAGGGCTCTTAAATATTAACCTCACCTAACCTCTTCTTAAAAAGGAGAGAAACATACTAAAGAATGCGGAATCCATTCAACTTTATATTCAGTAAGTTTTCTCATGATATTGGCATTGATCTAGGGACTGCCAATACTTTGGTTTATGTTCGGGGAAGGGGAATTGCGATAGAAGAGCCTTCTGTGGTGGCAATTAATAAAAAAACTAAGGAAATTTTGGCAATCGGCCAAGAGGCAAAAAGAATGGTCGGGCGAACTCCGGCTCATATCGTAGCAGTAAGGCCTTTGGTTGATGGAGTAATATCTGATTTTGAAATAACAGAGCAAATGCTCCGCTACTTCTTTGATCGAGTGCATAAGGAAAAATTTACACTTTTGCCGCGTCCCCGAGTAGTGATTGGTATTCCTCATAGTGTTACTGAAGTGGAAAGAAGGGCGGTGGAGGAAGGAGCAATTAATGCCGGAGCGAGAGAAGTGTATTTAATAGAAGAGCCGATTGCTGCAGCGATTGGAGCAAGACTGCCAATTCAAGATGCCTCCGGCAGTATGATTATCGACATTGGCGGCGGTACTACAGAAGTAGCTGTTATGTCGTTAGGCGGGGTTGTCGCTTCGAGGTCTCTTCGTATCGCCGGCGATGAGATGAACGATGATATTATTCAATACGCAAGAGAGAAGTTTAATTTAGTTCTTGGAGAACGGACTGCTGAAGAGATAAAAATTAAAATTGGTTCTGCATATGAACTAAAAGAAAAATTGGAAGCTCCGATGCGGGGCAGGAATCTTGTTACTGGTTTGCCGAAAGAAATAATCGTAAATGACGAGCAGATTAGAGAAGCAATAAGAAAATCTGTGAATGCCATAATGGAAAGCATAAGGGTTACAATGGAAGAGACTCCGCCTGAGCTTTTGGCAGATATTATGGACAAAGGAATAGTTTTGGCTGGAGGAGGAGCGTTGCTTCGAGGTTTGGATAAAAAAATATCAGAGGAAACACAAACGCAAGTCCACATTGCAGACGATCCTTTAACGGCCGTTGTTCGAGGAACAGGGATTGTCCTTGAAGACTTGGATTTACTTTCAAATGTACTTTTGCCGAAAGAATTTGGAAGATAACAAGCGATTTGTGTTGTTTTATTAAATTTATTGCTGCGGAACTCGCTTTGCTCGAACAGTCCTCGCTAATAAAATTAATAAAACAACACACGTTCCCGATATTCTTCGAGTGGTGAGCTTGGAATCGAGAAGTTTTTGGTTAATTAGTTCTCGACTTCAGAACCACATCGCTCGAACAATAACAGAGATAACAACTTTACGATGAAAAAAACAAAGTTAGCACTAATTATTTTGGTTCTTTTGATAATTCTGGCCTCTCCTCTTAAGAAAGCCATAAATAAATTTGTTATTGAAAAAACCAGTGGTGTTACAAGGAGTTTTTCTATCGCGAGTATAAAAACAAAAAGCTTATTCACAGCTTTTTTTGAGATATCAAAATTAAAAAAACAAAATGAAGATTTGTCTCAAAAAATCATGTCTCTTGATGTTGATAAGAGTAAGATTTCTGAATTAGAATATGAAAACTCACTTTTAAAAAAAGAGTTGGGATATATAGAAAACGATAAAGAACATTCCTTTATTCCCTCTCGAATTATTGGACGTGAGCCGACAAATTTTCTTGATTATATAATCGTAGACAAAGGCGAGAAAGACGGAGTCGTTAAGGATTCCGCTGTGATTTCGGGCGGAGCCTTGGTGGGCCAGGTAAAGGAAGTTTACGAAAATCAATCAAAAATAACTTTAATTACCAGTAAAGATTCGATTATTTTGGCAATGCTTCAAAATAGCAGGTCTAAAGGTATTCTACGGGGAGGAATTTCCGGTCTTGTCCTTGAGGATATTACCAGAGAAGCCGATTATCAGCCTGGCGATTATATAGTAACATCTGGCTTAGACGGCCAACTAAAGGAAGGTATTTTAATCGGCAAGGCCGACAATTTGCAGTCATCGTCATCTGAATTATTTAAAAATATATCGGTCGAACCAACAGCTGATTTGTCGAAACTTGAATTAGTTTTTATCTCAAAATGAAAATAACCAAAAACTTTTTTTTAATTTTTTTTGCCTTCGTATTTTCAATTTTAGATACCTCCTTTTTCAGTTTTCTTCCGATAATTGGAGAGGTAACAATCATTTCTGCTTATGTCGCAATTATATATTTTTCAATCTCTGGTCAAATTAATGATTTCTTAATTTTTACCATTGCAGTCATTTTCTTTTTTTCGGCTTTTTCTTCTTTGCCGGTATGGCTTGTAGTATTAACTTTTCTTCTTGTGCCTTATTTTATTTTCTATATCAGAAAAAAATATTTCCCCGAACCCTCAATTCTTTCGTCTTTGGCTTTTTTTGGTTCTGGAACTTTTTTGTTTGCCTTAACCTCCATCATTTATAGTAAAGAGTGGAACGGAAAAAATATCTTTACATCGTTTTGTTTTGTCCTAATTAATTCGGCATTTGGCGTTCTTTTGTATTATGTTTCAAAAAATATAAGAAAAAAGCTTACGAGAAAGGATATCAAATTCTAAATGGATATCTTTGGTAATTTTTCTAGATTAAAAGGCGACAAAAGCAAACGGCATATTCAGAAAAAAGTTGAATTGGACTATTCATATTCCGAGACAGTTTTAGATTCGGTCGGCAAAGTCGAGGACAAAACTTCCGCCTCAAAATCCTCGGGAAGTATGAAGGCAATGTTGCTCTTGTTTTTTTGTATATTATGTTCGAGACTTTTCTTTCTTCAAGTAGTTCAAGGCGAATCAAATCAAAAACTTGCCGAAGGCAACAGAATCAGACCCAGAATTATCGAAGCCACAAGAGGAATAATTACCGATAAAGATGGTGTCTGGCTTGCCAGAAATAAACCAAACTTTGCTTTGGCGGTTTATCCGTCTGATCTTCCGAAAAGCAAACCAGAGCGTAATGCCGTATATAGTAAATTGGCTGAAATGTCAGGAGAAACAGTTGAACAGATAAGTTCAGCTTCAGAAGAAAACGGTCTTTTATCGCTTGATATTGTTACTATTAAAGATAATTTATCTCACGATGATGCTTTGCTGATGGAGAAAAAAATTGCTGACTTGCCCGGAGTTGTCGTCGCTAAGAAGGCCAGTCGTGAATATACAGTATTACCCGGACTAGGGCATGTTTTAGGCTATACGGGAAAAATATCTCCTTTGGAAATTCAAAGTTATCCTGACTATTTTCTATCTGACCGTGTGGGGAAGACGGGAATTGAATCTGAGTACGAAAAGTATTTGCGGGGGAAACATGGTGTTGAACAAATCGAAGTAAATTCAAAGGGCAGTATTGTAAGAGTTCTTGTTCAGGATGGGAACAGAGAGCCGGTGCCCGGCTATGATACTTCCTTGTATCTCGATAGAGGGCTTCAGCAGAAAACAAGCGAAGCATTATCTAAAGGAATTGAAGAAGCTAAGAAGGCTACAGGAGATGACAAGATTGACTCTGGTGTTGCAATTGTAATGGATGTAAACTCCGGCGGAATTTTATCGATGGTTTCTCTCCCCGATTATGATAACAATCTTTTTTCGACTCAAATTTCATCGGCCGATTATCAAAAATTAATGAATGATGAATCTTATCCGATGTTTGATCGAGCGACAAAAGGAACTTACCCTCCCGGATCGATTGTAAAGATTGTGATGGCGGCGGCAGGCCTAACGGAGGGAAACATAACGACAAATACCACATTTGATACTCCGCCCGAAATAAAAATCGGCGACTATACTTTTCCGGACTGGAAAGACCACGGCGCGACGGACATTAAGAGGGCTATCGCCGAATCAAATAATATTTTTTTCTATTCGGTGGGCGGAGGATTCGACAAAATAAAAGGCATCGGAATAAATAACATTAAAAAATATTGGAAGCTTTTTGGTTTAGGGGAAAAGACGGGGATCGACCTTCCAAGTGAAGCAGAAGGGCTTCTGCCGGATCCGGAATGGAAGAAAAAAGTAAAAAATGAAGATTGGTACATTGGAGACACCTATCATGTATCGATCGGCCAGGGAGATCTGTTGGTTACGCCGATTCAAATGATGAGAGCAACGGCTACGATTGCTAATGGCGGAAAACTTTTGCAACCGCAGCTCGTACACAAAATAACAGATCAAAAAGGGAATGTGATCAAAGAATTTGGTCCGAGAGTTGAAAGACAAAATTTTATCAGTTCTGATATTATCAAGACGGTTCAGCAAGGGATGAGGTTAACTATTACGGATGGTTCAGCAAGAAATTTAAATGACTTGCCGGTTTCAGTGGCAGGGAAAACTGGTACAGCCCAATTTCTTGATAATCAAAAAACCCACGCTTGGTTTGAATGCTATGCGCCATATGAGAATCCGCAGATTGCTGTTGTTGTGCTGATTGATGGCGGCGGCGGCGGCCACGAAATCGCTGCTCCTGTAGCAAAAGATATTTTAAACTACTACTTCACACGCTAATTTCAGAGTTTTGTGCAATTTATATTATTGACAAAAATCGGTAAAATAAGGTAGTATCTTGGTGTTTATTGTTAACTTGCACAAGTTTTTTATACTTGTGTAATATTTATTTTTTGGGGGTGCCCCATGAGCAACATTTTGACGAAGGAAGGGCTAGAAAAACTTAAAAAAGAACTTGACGAAATCAAGAACGTAAAGCTCAAAGAAGTAGCTATAAAAATTAGAGAAGCCAAAGATCTTGGAGATTTGTCTGAAAACGCTGAATACCACGAAGCTAAGAATGAGCAGTCATTTATGTATGGCAGAGCTTTAAAACTCGAAGAAAAAATTAAAAATGCTAGAATAATTGAAAAACATGAGCTAAACGGAAGCGTCGAAGCTGGATCTATAGTTGAGGTTGAGAACGATGGCGACAAAATGAAGTTTGAAATTGTTGGTTCAGACGAATCCGATCCTTTGAATGGTAGAATTTCAATCGATTCTCCAATCGGCTCTGCTCTTTTTGGATGCAAAGTCGGAGATACAGTTTCAGTATCAACTCCAGGCGGTGAAACTAAATACAAGATTTTAAATATCGCCTAAATATATTGATATTAAGCGCTAGTTAAAAAATCGCCCCAATTTATTGCAGGCGATTTTTTATAAAGAAAATGACCGGTTGTGGGCTCGCTGGCCCAATTTAACCGGTCACGGATGCTTCCTCTCTTAGGGATTGGTTTTCACTTGCGGTCTCATGGGGCAGACCATCTTAAGGGTCATCCCTTACTTGAAATTCGCCAATTAGTCTCATTCTCGCTTCGAATCGGCGCGCCTCTGGGACGAGGACGAAGTAGAACAGGAGGGAACAAGCTAACCCTGAAGAGAACAGAGCGAAGAGTATTGCCGTTCCCATCACTAACGCGCCTATGCTGCCAAAGGGAAAGGCGTTCGTATTAGGGTACAATTCTGGCAATGTACCCTTGGCAAAAAAGAAACTTACAGTTCCAAGTAGGTAATAGGCGATTGGAGAAATGATCTTGCTCCATCGCCCCATCAGTTTAGTCAGGATGTCATAACTCATCATCCATGTGTAGGCAATGTTGAGCCTAGCTCCTACAAGTAGGCAAAGAAGCCCCGCAATAAAACAAGGCTTTGAGAAATGCATTACCGAGTATATTTCGATTATCATACCGGTAGCACTGAAGAACATCATCCCAAAGAAAATCACCCATTTCGCCCAAGCGAAGCGAGCGATCAACCTTTGGACAATATTCTGAATATTCCGAAGGCGATCTGTCACTTTCAATTGTAAACCTCCGAAGTACTTGGCTTGAAAAAGCCTTCGCCAATTATAGCATTCACCAGATATAAATACTAGATACAGGTTTGAGGTTGTGATATAGTGGAGGCAAAGCGCTTCGTGCATTTATTATTTCCTGCCTGCCGGCAGGAAGGTTCAATTATCAATTTTACATTTATTTGGTAGGCAAAATTATGAATAACAATATTGGCGCAACCGAGAAAGAACTAATTGAATTTAGAAAGAAGAAACTGGCGGAAATAGAAAAGCTTGGATTAAACCCTTATCCTTCTAAATCAAACAAGGATCATACTTGCAAAGAAATCCTGGATAAACAAAAAGAGCTTATTGATTCTGAAAAAAAAATTACTGTAGCAGGGCGATTGATGGCCCTTCGAGGACATGGAAAACTTGTCTTTGCCGACGTCTCGGATGAATCGGGCAAAATTCAAGCAGTGCTAAAAGCTGATTCTTTGGGCAAAGACTTTGATTTGGTTTCTCTTCTTGATCTGGGCGATTTTGTGGAAGTAAGGGGAACTATTTTTGTGACTAAGGCCGGTGAAGTTTCTGTTTTGGCATCAAACCTTACAGTGTTGTCGAAGGCGCTAAGGCAATTGCCTGAAAAGCGGCACGGTATACAAGATGAAGAAACACGGCTCAGAAAAAGATATTTAGAATTTGCTATTAATCCTGAAGCTCGGGAACTATTTATTAAGAAAGCAAAGTTTTGGCAGGCGACTAGAGATTTTCTGGTTAAAAAAGGTTTCTTAGAAGTCGAGACACCGGCTTTGGAAAACACTGCTGGCGGAGCGGATGCCAACCCTTTTATCACTCATCACGACGCTTTGGATATTGATGTGTTTTTAAGAATTTCGATGGGCGAGCTTTGGCAGAAGCGTTTGATGGTCGGCGGGTTTGAAAAAACCTTTGAGATCGGCCGTCAATTTAGAAATGAAGGTATTTCTCGAGAGCACTTGCAAGATTATTCTCAAATGGAGTTTTATTGGGCTTATGCTAATTATGAAGATTCGATGAAACTAGTTGAAGAGTTATACAAATATATCGCAGAAAAGGCATTCGGCACACTAAGGTTTAAAATCGGAGAATTTGACGTTGATTTGGGCGGAAACTGGGAGAAAATTGATTATGTTGAAACTATAAAATCAAAACAGGGCATAGATGCAGCGAAAGCAACGGATGAAGAGATTAAGAATAAGTTAATTGAGCTAAAGATTAAATTTAATCCTGCTGATCGTCGAGGAAGATTGATTGACGCTCTTTGGAAGCAAATTAGAAAAGAAATTGCCGGTCCGGTGTTTTTAATCAACCATCCAGTAGAGGTCAGCCCTCTAGCAAAACGAAAAGAAGACAATTCAAAGTTGGTTGAACGATATCAAGTCATTTTGGCCGGTTCAGAAATGGGCAATGGTTATTCTGAATTAAATGATCCAGTTGATCAAGCTGACCGATTTAAGGAGCAGGCAAAAATGCGAGAAGCGGGAGATAAAGAAGCGCAAATGCACGATACGGATTTTGTTGAGGCCTTAGAGTATGGAATGCCTCCGACCACTGGCTTTGGTTTCTCGGAACGACTTTTCTCATTTTTGGCTGACAAATCTGCCAGAGAAGCACAAATGTTTCCATTGTTAAGACCAGAAAAATAATTTAAAATTTAGAATTTATAATTTAAATTGAATTTAAAAACTTAAATTTAGAAACATTTAAAATTGTAATATTGAAAATTTATTTTAAATTGCCCCGAAGGGGTCATGAAGTGAAAAATTTTAAATTTTAAATTCATTCTAAAGGAGTACTATGTTGGATATAAAATTTATTAGAGAAAATGCGGAACTAGTAAAAAAGAATACTAAAAATCGATTATCCAATGTTGATATCGATGAACTCTTAGAATTGGATAAAAAGCGAAGGGAGCTTGAGGCCAAAATTGACACACTACGGGCCAAAAGAAATGTTGCTTCAAAAACAAAGCCAACTCAGGAACAAATCGAGGAGATGAAAAAGGTTGGAGATGAAATCCAGAAACTTGAAAAAGAGTCGGGACCAATTAATGAAAAATTTCAAGAACTTCTCTTACAAGTACCAAATTTGACTCATCCGGATGTTAAAGTGAGCGAAAATGAGGATGATAATGTTGTCTTGGAGCAGAGATCAGAGCCAACCAAATTTGACTTCACTCCTTTGGACCATGTGCAATTGGCAGAAAAGCTGGATCTGATAGACTTTGAGAGAGGGGCAAAGGTCTCGGGAGCGAAGTTTTATTATTTTAAAAATGAAGTGGCTCTTCTTGAACTTGCATTAACCCATTACGCTTTTGATATCGCCGTAAAGCATGGTTTTACTCCTTTTGTAACACCAGATCTTGCTAAAAGAGATATTTTAGATAGAATGGGTTATAATCCTCGAGGTGAATCAACGCAAGTTTATAACATCGAAAATTCCGATTTGAGCTTAATTGGCACGGCCGAGATCACGATGGGCGGGTATCATAAAGATGAAATTTTGAAAGAAGATGAGCTTCCTAAAAAATATGTTGCATTGTCGCACTGCTTTAGAACTGAGGCAGGAGCTTACTCAAAATTCTCTAAAGGGATCTTCCGCGTTCATCAGTTCTCGAAGGTGGAAATGTTTGAATACACTACGCCGGAAAAATCTGAGGAAGCGCACAAAGAGCTTTTAGAAATTGAAAAGGAAATTTTTGAAGGATTAAAGGTTCCATTTCGTGTGATTGACCATTGCACGGCAGATTTGGGTGCGCCTTCATACAGGACGTATGATCTGGAGGCTTGGATGCCTGGGAAACCAAATAAAGAGGGAAAGTTGGGCGATTGGGCCGAAATTACTTCAACTTCAAATTGCACCGATTATCAATCACGCGGTTTGAATATTAAATATCAAAGTAAAGAGGGTCCCACTTCGCCAGGGCTTCGCGGGACAAGCGAGAAGAAATACGTTCACATGATAAATGGTACAACGATTGCCATGACGAGACCAATTATTGCAATTTTAGAGAATAACCAACGAAAAGACGGCAGCATCGTTATTCCCGAGGTATTGCACAAATATTTGCAGTTCAAGGAAATTAAAAGAAAGTAACTAAATGAAGATTGAATTTCATACAAATAATGTCATTTTGACTTCGAAGCAAAAAGCAGAGATGGAGAAAAAGCTTTTCCGGACTAAAAAATATATTCCTGAAGAGCCGGTAATGATTGATGTTATTTTGCAGGACGAATCTAGTTCAGAAAAGGGCGGGATGGATCAAATGGTAAAACTTTCCGCGACATTTGGCAAAGAAAAAATTTATATTGAAGAAGTTGATGAAAGACTAATGAAGGCATTTGCCATTGCATTGCAGAGGTTTGAGAGAGATCTTGAACGCTATCATGAAAAACGCACCGACAAGAACAAGAAACCGGGCGGTTTGCGATGGGAAAAGGTTTTGGGGATTATTCGACTTAAGAAAAATAAAAAACCTAATATTGAAAACGAAGAGTGAGAATAAATTAACCTAATTGACCTAATTGCTCTAATTATTCTAAAGTATTTAGGTGTTGATGCTTGGTATATTGTTTAGGTTAATTAGAAATTAGAATAATTAGAAATTTTATATTATGTCCATATTAAACAAAGTGTTTGGTTATGCCAATAAAAAAGTGCTTTCTTCTCTAGAAGCAAAGGTCTTTGAAGTTAATTCATTTGAAACTTCCTTACAG
>JAMCZZ010000038.1 GCA_023484645.1 Patescibacteria group bacterium | reverse complement strand
ACAAGGGCAGCAATCCAAGAAATGGTGTTGCTATCGCTGCTATGAGTATGCTGTCAATGGCCGGAATTATCGTTGCCATCGATGCTTTTGGTCCAGTCGTTGATAACGCTGGCGGTATTGCTGAAATGTCTGAGATGCCGGCTGATGTCCGGGTTCATACCGATGCACTTGATTCAGTTGGAAATACTACAAAGGCTGTGACCAAGGGTTATGCTATTGGCTCGGCTGGATTGGCTGCTATAGTCTTGTTTGCTGATTATACTGAAAAATTAACTGCTGGTAGCGGAGTAATAGCGTTTGATCTTAAGGATCCCTATGTTTTGATTGGTCTTTTTATCGGCGGACTTTTACCTTACTATTTCGCCTCATTGGCTATGGAAGCTGTTGGAAAAGCAGGTGGTGCGGTCGTAACTGAAGTTAGGCGCCAGTTTAAGGAAATCAAAGGAATTATGGAAGGCAAAGCCAAGCCTGATTATAAAAAGGCTGTTGATATTGTAACAAGGGCAGCAATCCAAGAAATGGTTTTGCCTGCAACTATTACAGTATTACTTCCTTTGCTTGTTGGCTTCATTCTAGGCCCGGTAGCACTTGGTGGATTTTTAATCGGCACAATCATCACTGGTGTATTCGTGGCGGTCTCAATGACTTCTGGCGGTGGTGCTTGGGATAATGCAAAGAAATTTATCGAAGAGGGTAACCATGGCGGAAAAGGTTCGCTTGCTCATCAGGCTGCCGTAACGGGCGATACTGTTGGCGATCCATATAAAGATACTGCCGGTCCAGCAATCAATCCAATTATTAAAGTAGTAAATATTATCGCGTTACTGATTGCTCCAATCATCGTGAAAGTAAATCTTGATTTTAAATGGAAAATCGGAATAGTTGCAGTCTTAATAATCGCTGCTGCCGCCATCTCACTATTCGCGAAAAAACCCGCTGACACATTTGAAACAGAGCTTTCACCAGCCAAAAGCAAATAAACTTGTCTAAAAAATATGGACCGCCGACAAAAAGACTCTATTTCTGTTAAAATGGTTATTGATCGTTTTGATGGAAAAAATGTAATTTTAAAGTACGAAGAAGAAGAATTTTTTGTAGCAAAAAAATTGCTTCCGAAAGAATCAAAACTCGATGATTCCATAGTGGTAACTATTGCAACTGAAAAAAATCACAGCGAAATGATGGAAAAAACTGCAAAAGAGATTATCAACGAAATTTTGAATAGCAATTGAATTTTAAAAGCCCCTTGTTCACCAAGGAGCTTTTATTAAAGGCCCTAAAACCGAGAACTAATTTGACAAAAACTTGAGGTTGGATATGATTAAATAGCCATGAAATTAAGAACAAGAATACTAAAATATTTTATCTTAGGTCTTATCGGCATTTTGATTTTATTCTTTCTGTTCTTCGGTGGCTATTCCGTTATTTTTGCAAAGAAAATTTACCTTAACCAGAAGATCGGTGAAGTATCCTTGGGGGGCAAGACTAAACAAGAAGCAGAGGACTTACTAAAGCAAAGAACTAAAGAGTTTACCGAAAAAAATATTGTACTCAAATATAAAGACGCAGATGGGAAAGAAAAAACTTTTGAAATCAAACCATCAGATATCAATCTTCAATATGATAATGATTCAACCATAAAACAGATATGGCAATATGGCAGAGAGGGTAATATTTTCATCTCATTTTGGAGACAATTGCACTCAATCTTCGCAAAAAACTACTACAAAATCGCTTTTTCCCTAAATGAAGAAAGTCTAAACAAAAAAATTGCAGAAATTTCCTCCCAAACCGATCAGCCAGAAAAAGATTATTCCCTAATCTATAATGATAGTAAATTCAATCTCACTCAAGATCGAAAAGAGGGTAGTAGAATTGATCAAGATGAGATTAAATCAAATCTAAACGAAAAAATCGCTAAAATTAAAAACAACGAAATCTATTTCTCTGCGAAAACATACAAGCCACAAATTGCTGAAAACAAGGCGAACAGCAGGTTAGAGGAAGCTAATAAAATATTGGCTGGAGGCGATCTCGTCTTGCAATACGAGGATCAACAATTTAAGATGGATTCTGATTCCATGGGAGGGCTAATTAAATCACGGCCGAATGGTGATGACATGGAAATATTTATGAATGATGAGCGCTTAGGAATTTTTGCGGCCTCTTTGGCTAAAAGCATTGACATCTCTGCTCAAAATGCGCAATTGGCGATAAAAGATGGAAAAGCAACAGTATTTCAAACGGCCAGATTGGGAAAAACTTTAGATCAAATTCAAACAAAAGTTGATATACAAAACGCTCTTTTCGCCAGAGTGCCATCGAGAGGAGTTTCGGCTGATCCTGCAAAAATAACTCTAAAAGTTGCTTTGCTTAAGCCTGAGATCACAGATGATTCAATCACTTCTATGGGAATTGCCGAAATTGTAGGATCAGGCACAACAGATTTTAAAAATTCTCCGGCGAATCGGACACATAATATCCAGGTGGGAGCAGCAGCAATTAACGGAACATTGGTTAAACCTGGGGAAACTTTTTCCACTCTAAATAAGCTGGGGGCTATCGATGCGTCATCGGGATACTTGGAAGAATTGGTTATAAAAGAAAACCGAACTATGCCTGAATTTGGCGGAGGTTTGTGCCAAGTTTCATCAACTCTGTTTCGGGCGGCCATGAATGCCGGTTTAAATATTACTGAAAGGCAAAATCATAAATATCGAGTCAGCTATTATGAACCTCCGGTTGGGATGGATGCTACAATCTATGATCCAGCTCCTGATTTTAAGTTTACGAATAATTATTCAAGCTATATTTTGATTCAATCAAAGGTTGTTGGGACAAAAATTACATTTGATATTTATGGCACTAAGGATGGCCGCCAAGTTAGTCTCTCTGATCCAGAAGTTTATGATATAACTGATCCTGATCCGCCCTTAATGATCGAGACCGATACCTTGGCTCCTGGCGAGCAAAAGTTGGTTGAGCGCGCTCATCAAGGTGCATCGGCAAAATTCAATTATAGGGTGACTAAAGGGGAAGAGGTTTTGCAACAAAAAACATTCACCTCGAAATATGTTCCCTGGCAAGAAAAATGGCTAGTAGGAAAAGGGGCTCCGCCTGCTTCTAGCGAACCAGCGCCAGCAGAACCGGTGCCAGCTGCACCGGAAACCAGCTCCTCGACTACCTCGGAAACTCCTGCTTCGGCACCAGAAGCAGAAGCCGCTCCTACTGCTACGATTGTCGAAAATCAAACACCATCTCCAACAAATTAATGTATTTTATCCCTCTTTGTTCTGTGCGTATCATGCACCAGAGGGTCTAAGCTCTGGCAGTATACTCTGGGGCTATGCCCGCGGGGTGCTATTCTGCTAAAATAAAAGTATGCAAAAGGAGAGGGTGTACGCATTTCATCAGTGGAGTGTTTCTGATGTAAAGCGTCATTTTAATGTTGACTTAAGGGAGGGACTTTCAAGTAAGAGAGCTTATTTTCGTCATCAAAAATATGGCCCAAATGCTATTGAAAGTGTCGATGAAAATACGGTCTGGAAAATACTTCTTAGCCAGTTCTCTAATTTCTTTATTTTTCTATTGTTTATCGCCGCCATAATATCTTATTTTGTTGATGGCTTATCTCAATCATTAATATTACTTTTGATCATTTTTTTCAACGTTGCACTCGGTTTTTTTCAAGAATTTAAAGCTGAAAAGGCCCTACAGGACCTGAAAGGCTCTTTTAAATCTAAAAGCAAGGTTTTGCGCGATTCCAAAATCAGAGTTGTGGATAGCGAAAACATTACTCCGGGCGACATTATAGTGCTAGAAGAGGGAGATCTTGTTCCTGCTGATATACGTGTGATCGAAAGTCAGTCGCTTAGAATAAATGAAGCCTCTCTAACCGGTGAATCGTTGCCTTTGGGAAAATATGACACTATTTGCCAATTAGATACCTCGTTGGCTGATCGGAGAAATATGCTCTATGGTTCAACTTTAGTTGTTGCCGGTAGAGGCAGGGGAATTGTAGTCGGGATTGGGAAAATGACAGAGTTCGGTAGAATCGCAGAATTGGTTTCCTCTCCAGAAGAAAAGACTCCTCTCGAGAAACAGATTGCGTTTTTAGGTAAAATTTTGACTGCTATTTCGGTGGTTATAGTTTTGGCATTGTTTATCTTGGGTCAATATCGCGGTTATGAAATTTTACCACTTTTAACTTTCACCATCGCCTTGTTGATCGGGGCAGTTCCGGAAAGTTTACCCACCATAATAACCCTTTCTTTGGCGATTGGTGTGTCCAGGATGGCAAAGCGAAAAGCAATTGTCAGAAGGATGGCTGTTATTGAAACATTGGGTACGACCAATATTATTGCTACGGATAAAACGGGAACAATTACCAACAATTTACTTTCAGTGGACACAATTGCTTTTTTTGACAAGGGTTTAAAGGTTGTTCGATTAGAAGATGCCTATACAAGAGATAAATTAATGGCAGGTCTTTTTGAAAAAGCTTTGCTCTGTTCAAATATCAATATGAAAGCAACGGGCGAATTGGTTGGAGATCCTCTTGAAGTGTCGATTGCAGAAAAAGCAAAATCTTTAAGAGAAGGAATATTGACTAGAGTAAAATTGAACAAGAGGCTGATGGAAGTCCCCTTTGATTCTGAGAAAAAGTTTATGGCGGTGTTAATACAGAGGCAGAATGGAGACAAAGAAGTCATCGCCAAAGGTGCACCAGAAAAAATACTGTCTTTTTGCAAAATTGAACGATCGCTTCGAGACGAAATAAAAAAAACTGCTTCAAAACTAAGCGAGGAAGGGCTGAAAGTAATTGCGGTTGCGTCTAGAAAAGTGAATTCAAAATCCTTTAGTACTTTGGAGAACTTAAATTTTGTTGGCCTTTTTGGCTTAGTGGATGAACCCTCTGAAGGAATAAAAGAAGCAATCGAAAAAACAATCCAAGCTGGGATAAGACCGATAATGATAACAGGTGACCATCCTGAAACGGCTCGATATATTGCAAACAAGGTGGGCATGAATGTGTTGGATGATGAGGTCATAAGCGGAAGTGATTTAGAGAAGCTGGGTAAAAAAGAACTAGTAAAAGCTTTAAAGCAGGTTAAAATATTCGCCAGAGTAACTCCGGCCGACAAAATAAATATTGTTTCAACGCTTGAAAAATTGGGCTATTCCGTGGCTGTAACTGGCGATGGAGTAAATGATGCCCCTGCCATTAAGAGAGCAAGTGCTGGTATTGCAATGGGCATAAGGGGTAGTGATGTAGCCAAAGAATCATCAGATATCATCTTGTCTGATGATAAATATGCAACAGTTATCTCAGCGATCGAATATGGCAGAGCGGTCTACGACAATATTAGAAACGCTATAATTTTTTTACTTTCCAATGGTTTCAACGAAATTTTTCTGATTGGCTTAGCCTTTATTTTTGATTTGCCAGTTCCACTTTTAACAGTTCAAATTTTATGGATAAATATGGTTACAGATTCTCTTCCCGCCTTGGCTTTAGCCTTTGAGAATCCCTCGCTTCATGTACTAAGAGAGAAACCTCGCTCTGCATTGGGAAAATCTATGAAGCAGCCCATCATTTATGCTCTACTTCTCTCCATTGTTGGGTTTACTTTGGGATTATTTGTTTATCTGTATGGTCTGCACTACTCAGTAGACAAGGCAAGGACCCTGGTATTCACTTTTGCGGTTTTTCAGCAGCTTGTATTCATTTTTTCTATTAGGTCGCCTTTGCGATTCTGGCAGAGCATTAAAAGCTTCTTTGCCAATAAATATATGACATTATCTATTATTGCTGTTTCAGTTCTTCAATTAATAATCTTTGCCAAGCCTTTTTCATCAGTGTTTTCGATAGTTCCTCTCAATTTTGGAGAAGTGGTCATGCTGTTGATTGTCATTATAATATCGTTTTTTGCAGCCGAAATAATACGATGGTCACTGGATAGAAAACATAAAAAAACAGCCTAGGCTACTGTATTCAAATAGTCGAGCTGTTCTTGTCTTACTGCCTGGTTCGCTATTTATTTTTTAGCGGCATTTATAAAAGCTGAAAAAAGTGGATGAGGGCGGCCTAGGCGAGACTGGAACTCAGGATGAAATTGTACTCCGACAAAGAAAGGGTGGTTTTTAAGTTCTATAATTTCGACTAAATCTCTTTCAGTATTCAATCCTGCAACAACCAAGCCTTTTTCGGTCAATTTTTTCTTATATTCATTGTTGAATTCGTATCGATGACGGTGGCGCTCTGAGATTACTGGAGGCTCTCCGGAAATTGCATTCTTGGCACTTTTATAGGCATCAAACGATTTTGTGCTTGGTTGAAGTTCGCAATCATAGGAGCCCAAGCGCATTGATCCACCATAGTCTTTTGCTTTTAATTTTTTTGCTTGATCAGGCATAATATGTATAACCGGATGAGGAGTCTTTGGATTTATCTCCTCTGAATTCGCTCCTTTTAGATTGCAAACATTTCTAGCAAACTCAATTGTTGCAATCTGCATTCCGTAGCATAAACCAAAGTAGGGAATTTTATTCTCTCTGCAGAAACCGGCAACAGCGATTTTACCCTCGATTCCACGAGAACCGAAGCCGCCAGGAATTATGACACCATCATACTTTTTAAGATCTAGCAACTCGTTCCTGTTCTTTTCGTATTTTTCGGATGAAAGCCATGAGAAAACTGGCTTTAAATTCTGTGTCCAAGCCGCATGTTTTACTGCTTCAATGACTGAAATATACGAATCAGAAAGAACATATTCTCCAGTGTCAAAATATTTCCCAACGACGTTACTT
>JAMCZZ010000022.1 GCA_023484645.1 Patescibacteria group bacterium | reverse complement strand
AGAGCTATACAGGAAATTACCGATCAGTTAAATGCCGGCTGATCGGTAATCTGTCTCAATTGAGTATAGTGATTTTAAATGAGGCAACGATTATCGAGATATCGTGTTTCTTATGTGAGGTAATACGCCTCATCTCGTACAACTTCTGGATTTTGAAAGAAAAATAGCTTATACTCTCAAAATGACTTACGCCAAAAGATTAAGGGAAGAGAAAGAATGGGACAAGTACTGGACAAAGAAAAAAACAAAATCCCAAACTATTTACCGTGGTATTGCCAGTTTTTACAGACAATTTATTATAAAAAGGGCTCTAAATCATTTTATAGAAAGTGAATTTAAAAGAAAAGCAAAACTTTTGCATGCGGGATCAGGCGCCGGACAGGTCGACGAAGACCTTATTGATAAATATAAAATAACCGCACTGGATCTTTCAAAAGAGGCTTTAAAACTTTATAAAGTTTATAACGGAACCAAAGCGGATTTAATGCTTGCCAGTATTTTTGACATTCCCGCAAAAACTGCAACATATGATGGAATTTATAACCTGGGGGTTATGGAACATTTTACAAAAGACGAAGATATTAAAATATTGAAAGAATTTAAAAGAGTTTTAAAAAAAGACGGTAAAATTGTACTTTTTTGGCCTCCAAAATTTGGAATTTCTGTGGCATTTTTAAACACCACGCATTTTATTTTAAATAATATTCTAAAAAGAAATATTAGGCTTCATCCCGACGAAATATCACTTATTGAATCTAAAAAGCAAGTTAGCGAAGTCTTAAAAGCGGGAGGATTTAAAATGACAAGATTTTATTTTGGCCCAATAGACCTATTCACCTACTGTGTCGTCATCGGCAAAAAAGCCTAGGGGTTTGTTATAAAAGTTTCGCAAAACTTTTGCGGAGAAAGATTTTCTATTGCAAAATCATCTATTTTAAGACCATATGGATAAGGTTTTAAACTTAGACCACTGCAAACTTTGTCGTTAAATATTTCGTAACTTTGTCCCCCATCGGAAAGTCTTGGAATGGCAATATGTTTATAATCCTTCTTTAATGCCCCGCAATTAAAATCATAAATTATTAAACCGTTGCTTGCGGTTGGGTCAATTGTGTTATCGCATCCTCTAAACTTAAGGTGTATAAAATCAAATTTATCTGCTTTATAAACAGATCTTACTTTAAGATATGTATCTTTGTTATAACTATTACTGTAAAAAAGATACTTTTTAAATATGTCCGGGGCACTTGGGGAATAAATTGTAACAGGTTGCCCGTTTTGCTCTGCTAAAGAAGCATATTTTGATAAGAGCCTCACATGAAAATCAAAATATCCTCCTAAAGGAAACTGGTAGAAATAAATATTAAGAAAATTAAAAACCAAGAATAGATATAAAAGCCCAATTATAATCAATGACGAATAAAAATATACTTTGTTTTTTATTAAATTGACTGTTTCCCAAAGGCCGAATCCAATAAAAATCGGGATTAGGGCAAAGGTAAGGGAAAGATGTATGGAAAAATTATCTGTTCTTGCGGAATAAAGAAGTTGGGGCAAAACTCCGATTAATGTCAAAGAAAATAAAAGAAAGAAAACCCGTTTTTTAAAAGCGTAAGCTGCTGCAAAACCGATTAACAAAAACAAAGCATCCAAGACATAGAAAAATCCATGTCTTAAAATAGAATAAAAATTATCTCCATACACAAAAAGATAATCAAAAGAAAAGGATTTAAAAAGTTTTGTAAGAACAATTCTAGAAAAAATTGTTATTTTATTTTCAAATATACCTGTAAAAGGATTCTGCATGGACACTTTTCGAACATAATCGACTTGTTTTGAGATTTCCGGAGAATTTAAACTGATAAGTTCCCCTACTCTTGACGGACCTGAAGTTGAAAAAACCGAAAACGCGAAAAAAATAATTAAAAGAGTGCAAGAAATCAAAACAACGACATATTCTTTACCATATTTTTTCTTATTTACAAACAAATATGAAAATAAAACTATAAAAAGTACAAAAGGAAGAAAGCTTACTTTTGTACCGACATAAGAATAAAAAGCCAGGAAAAAAATAGGAATTGTAAGAAGGATTTTTCTTTTTGTTAAAACAAGAAGCAGATAAAATCCTAATAGATAGAAAAAAACCGCAGGTGTATTTTCATATGTTGTTCTTGCCATATAAATAGACCATGGGTTTATCGCCGTAATAAAAGAAGCTGCAAGCCCAACATTTTTGTTAAATAATTGTTTTGAGATTAGATATATAAGATAAACAGAAAATACACTTAAGAGTACATAAATTATTCGGACTGAAAAAAGTGAAAAATTAAATAATCCAACAATTGGAGCAAGTAGAAAATACGGAAGTTCTGCTTGAGGAGTTGTATAAGCAGGATATTTAAAAATAAAACCGGTTAAAGGATTCCAGGTTCCGGAAATATCGGTTCCGGAAATAAACATTGCTTTTGCATTGATAATATATGTCAGCTCGTCTCCCCCGACAGCATTTGGAACCTTATCAAGCCATAAAACCCGCAAAAATAAAGCAAGGAGAATAATAAAAATAAGAGGCAAATAATTTCTTAATGTTTTTGTTAACATTAGTTGTAATATACCACAATTTTTCCCATAAAAAAATCTCTCGGCATTGACCTATTGTCCCAACATTCGTTAGTATCGTAGGCGCTGCGACGTTTTACTTCCTTGTTCGGAATGGGTAAGGGTAGTACCATCGCGCTAAAAACACCGAGAGAATTTAATTTTCAAAATGCTAATCAATTGACTCATCCTCCTGACTTTACCATTCGCCTTAACTACTATTCGTAGTGCGGCTCATGGAGCAGTCTTAGGAGGACTGCGTCGCCAAACTTCTTGGCTCCTTGAAAGTGAAGAGAAGAATAGTCTATTTATAATCTACCTTTCAACCATTAGTACGGGTAAGCTCAACACTTTGCAGTGCTTACACTGCCCGCCTATCAACCTCGTTATCTACAAGGGGTTTCATCCCACCCTTTCCATGGACGATAACAGCAATAAGCTGAATCCTCAACAGAAAGGGTGGGAATGAGATCTAATCTTGGAGGCTGCTTCCCACTTAGATGCTTTCAGCGGTTATCAGTTGGGAATATAGCTACCCAGCAATGCTCTTATTCAGAAACAACTGGCATACCAGGGATTCCCTCATCCCAGTCCTCTCGTCATTTAGTTTTCTCAGATTACTCTAAGGATCAGACTATATCTTCCGCGTTTAAAATAAACGTGGTTGGCGTATAATAAAAGGCTTAAATTTCGAATTTACGATACCTTCTATATCAGTCGTTACGGGGTCAAGTTATTTTGACGATAGATGATGGAAAATAGAAAATAGAATATTGATGATAGAAGTTTGAAGATTGATTTCCATCTTCAATTTTCTACCTTCAAAACCCATCTTCCATCCTCTATCATCTACCGTCTTTTAAACCGACTTCCCACGGTATTATCCTTTGACATTGTTATTAGAGTTTAACATAGGACTAAATTTAAACTCAAGCCACTAGGACTTCACCGTTATTAGCCAATTTCGATACTGCATTACTGCAGTAAAGAGCAATTTCTTACTAGGGACGACTCTCCTCAAATCTCGACGGTTATACAGGATAGAGACCGAGCTGTCTTACGACGCTCTGAACCCAGCTCGCGTACCGCTTTAATGGGCGAACAGCCCAACCCTTGGGACCTTCTCCAGCCCCAGGATGCGATGAGCCGACATCGCTGTCGTATACTTTTGTTACCAAAAGCCTTGACTATACCTTCACCCCTCACATTCTTGAATGTGTAGGGGGCTAGCCTTTTATAAAAGTTATAGATTTCCCTTCGATTAAACTTAGGGTTTTAACTTCTATCTTCAGTCCGATGTTGCATCGGACCTCCAGTCGATACGGTCGCCTAAAAGGCGACCTCGGTATTGTCCTGATGGCTGTTCAAGCCAGAAGGAGTTCACCGATTTTAGCTAGTAAATTTTTATTCTAACGCACTCTCTAAATGCGTTTTTTAGAATAATCAGACTTACAAATTACTTTGTAGGCGCCCCAATGTAATTCACAAAAGGTGCCAAACCGCATCGTCGCTGTGGACGCTTGGATGCGATCAGCCTGTTATCCCCGGGGTAGCTTTTATCCGTTAAGCTGTATGCCTACCACTAGGCATTACAGGATCACTAACATCTGGTTTCCCACCTGCTCGACTTGTAGGTCTCGCAGTCAAGCTGGCTTATGCGTTTGCACTATCACCTTGATTTCTATCCAAGGTTAGCCAACCTTTATACGACTCCGTTGCGTTGTAGGAGTCAACCTCCCCAGTTAAACTGCCCGCCAGACACTGTTCCTTAGCCAGATTTTTATGTGGCTAAAGGTAATGGTTGCTTACTTCAAAGAGAGGTATTTCACTGATGACGAATCTCCCTCCTATTCTAAACAATTAAAATAAACTTCCAAATGCCAAGCTACAGTAAAGCTCCCGGGGTCTTTTTGTCCATGTATAACTAGGCCGCGTCTTCACGGCCAACTCAATTTCGCCGGGTAGATGTTCAAGACAGTTACTCAGTCGTTCTACCTTTCGTGCGGGTCGGAACTCCACGATAATCCTCAATTACTTGAGGCGTAGACTATATCTTCACTTAATATATTTAGAAGATTTTGTTTTTTATATCTTCTTGCTCCCAAACCATTCATTTGATATGAAATCGTCACAATTTCTTTTAAAGTATCCTGTTTTAAGTGTTTGCCTTCATATATCATTTGACATAGTGCTGCAAATTTTTCAAAGTCTTTCTTTTTTGAAGAAAGCAATGGATACTTTTGAAAATGTGGAATTACTTTTCCAATCAAATCTTTTATGCTCCGTACCTCATACTTGAAAGTCCTATCACTTGGGTTTCTTCGAATAGTTCCACAATCAAGATATTGCTGAAATAATTTCAGAACTTCTTGACGGTCACCATTTTGTGAAACCGAAAAGCTTGGACGAACTTCAAGTAAAGTTCGAAGTTTTGGTCTTGGAGAAAAAGAAATACAAAAACTTCCTTCTCCATCGGCATATCCTGAGAGATATTGACCAATGAAGTGAATATTAAGTGCTGGCGTGTTAGGCATAATTTAATTATGCCTCTGATTCATTAAAGAATCAAGTCGTTACAGGGTCATTCCAATAAATTGGAAGACTTACCCACGGTATTACCCTTACTTTAACACCTCAACCTTGTTATTGAGGCAACATAATAGGGCTTCACCGTTTTAAGCCAGTACGGGTTTGTATTCTTGCCCGACAAGGAACTTCGCTCATTATGTTACTCCTAGATTTGAGAATCTAGACTCTTGTAATCGCTTACAAGTTCGGACTATATCATGTCGCCTAAGGCGACTCCGACGTTTAGTCTCTGAGGGTTTCCCGATAAAATCGGGATCTTCCCTGCTGATTGACTCCACCGATCAGATTTTTAGTCCGATTCTCATCGTACTACTGTCGGATACAGAGTTATTCCAGCATATGGTCGGATTTCTAAAACACGTTTTCTAAGGCAACGAAATGCTACCATAGAACAGTTCACATTGTTACTAGCTCCGGTTTTACGGAGTCTCATAATCGCTTATGAGGTCGGACTATATCATCACCGCTTATAAAGCGGGTTTAGCGTATAGTCTCTGAGGATTTCTTGATTGGAAATATATCGTTATATTCATATTTTCTTGTTCTGCCTTTACCTTCATTTAACTTTTCTCTTAAAAGCAAAATCTTTTTTAATCCTTCTATATTTCTGTGCTCTCCATTTTCAACAAATTTTGAAATCTCACAAAATATATTAAAATTACTAATTTTACTCTTAGAAAGCAAAGGATATTTTATAAAATATGGAATAACTTTTTCGACTATTTCTTTTGAGTTTGTAGCGTCCAGAGAATGCAAGCCGTCTTTTCTTGTTTTAATAATTCCACATCCTAATTCTTTTTTTAAAATATAAAGAATCGACGGATCTTTTTGCGAAACATTAAAACTTAAAACAACTTGCCAATTAACTTTATAATCACTTTTCTTACGAAGCGATACATTAAAGCTTCCTTCTCCTTCTACAAACCCTGCAATAAAATAGCCTAAATTTTTCCGATCAAGGTCTTTCCTGCTGATTGTCTGCATTGGTCGTTTTTTCACTATGTCTTTATATTAACATAGTAACGCCAGATACTTCAACCGTCTGTTTTGTACAGTTGCGGTACAGGTTTTCCAGCATATAGCTAAATTTTACAACTACAATTACTTATAGTTACTGCTGCCGTTTACTGGAGCTTAAGTAAAAAACTGGCTCTTACGAACTTCATTCTCTACTTTTGACTTACCAGCACTGGGCAGGTGTCAGCCCCTATACTTTGCCTTTCGGCTTTGCAGGGACCTGTGTTTTAGATAAACAGTCGCTAAGTATTCTTTTGCTGTGGCCGAGTTCCTTGAACATCTTTCTCCCGATCGCCTTAGTCTTCTCGACCAACCCACCTGTGTCGGTATACGGTACGGTAAAATATGAATTTGTCATTCTTGCGAATAACACAATGAGGATTTTCCTGGAAACTGAAAGCTATTGAATTATTCCTTAAGTTAATAAGAAATTCTCATTCGTAGCTCAATTAAACACGATAACGGATTTGCCAATTACCACTATTTTGCTACTTAGACCCCTCACATTGCCACCAAATTGCTTTAGAAATTATCTGATATTGATAATTAGCAATGTGAGGGGCTCAACTCTTCCAACTCCGTCCCCCCCTTGCATTTTCATAAGATCGGAAG
>JAMCZZ010000031.1 GCA_023484645.1 Patescibacteria group bacterium | reverse complement strand
GGCAGTATTTTTAATGCTGCGTTCTTTGCCCCTGAGATCTTAATTTCTTCTTTTAGTTTACTCTTGCCCTCAATGATAAAATTTGACATAATAATCCTTGTCTACATACCTAATACTTACAATTGTATGGCATTTTTGGGTAATATTCAATACAATAGAAAATATGACGAATAATCGTCGAACTAAGTCAATCTTTAAAATATTAGCCTCTCAATTAGCGGTTGCGGCTTTCGTAACTATTTTTTCTTTGTCAATATTGTTTTATGCTGAAGGTTACAGATTTAATTATAAAAATTTTAAAATATCTAAAATTGGTGTTATCGCCGTTACCTCTTTCCCAAAAGAAGCAACAGTTAAAATAAATAACAGAGTTAAAGCTCAAAAAACACCTTATTCTCAAAACTTGTCGCCTGACTATTATAATCTTGAATTATCAAAAACAGGATATGTCACTTGGAACCGGACCGTGCTGGTTCAATCTGAATTTGTAAACAATTTTAAAAATGTAGTCCTATTTAAAGAAAAACCGGAAACAAATAAATTAACCGATCAACGAATAATCAATCAATTAAATTCACCAATTGATACGTTAGCACTTAAAAATAACGATTCTTTATATTATTCTGACTATGAAATATGGGTTAGCGGTAATTTAGTCACTAGATTTTCAGAGCCGATTACTAGGGTAATATGGTACTCTGATAAACAGCACATTATTTATCAGCAGGGGGAAGAAATTCGTGTTATCGAACTAACCGGAACCAATGATACGCCATTAGCAATTCTTTCTAATACCACGCCAACTAGTTTTATTATCAATGATAAAGGCGACCAATTGTACTACAGAGATGGCAGCCAATACAAAGTCTCTAACATAAGATAACCATCTATCTATCGAACTTTTTCCGGCATTTTCATAGTGCCCCCAGAGGCTGAGGATGTTCTATTTTGATTTGGATCAGGATAGTATTGTTTTGCTGTTACGATCAATCGTTTAAGGCTAGTTCCGACCGGAGTACAAGTCATTAAAGTTAGAATTGAAGAATTTGTTTGTTTCATTGGCGAAAGGTCGTCCGGTTTTACAACTGTAATATTACTTACACGATACAAAAAGTCTTGATTGCTGTATTTTAAGTGTACTACATCGCCAACTACCACTTTATTTAAGAGGGCGAAAACATTATTGTACTCACTTTTAACCCATGGGTAGTTTGAACTGTGGCCGGTGATAAAAATATTGCCTTTTTCGCCCGGTAAACTAGTGCCGTCTATTTGAACTAATCCGTTTTTTAAATTTTCAGCAACACTATTTGGTTCATTGGGTACTTTCCATGTGATAGGCGCATCTACATTGATTGATGGTAATTTTAAATGGTTGTCAGCCAATTCCGGCAAAGGAGGGAGAGAAGAAGCAGCATTATTCTGACTTTCTGTGATTTGTTTGATGATTTGTTGGCTATAATCCGGCGCAACATCTTTATTCGAAAATTTGTAATTTGAATCGTACCAATAAAAAAAATTCTGTTTAAGCTCTTGAAAGTTAAATGCGACAAAAACAAGACTAGTGGTTATTACAAAAATGACCACAGGTTTTAGGAAGCCTATTATCCTTTTTCTCTCTTTTTTTGCCTTCTTACCGGAAAAAATATTTTCCAGCTCTTTTTCGGTCAGTATTAAATGCTTCATGTGTTCGTTTAGTTGCTGATAATAATTTTACCGCTTTTATTCATCAGATGCTATATGAAATATCAAGAAATAGATATGCACGATTTGATAAATTTTTCATATTGAGGATGCCGGAGAATACAACGCGATTTGCCAAACTTATTGTAAAAGTTATCTACCGACTCCATAACTACTTTGCGCTGCTCTAGGAATTTATTAATATCCAATGAACCATAAAATCCCTGAGAATCTAATGCATAAGCGCATGTCAGAACTTGCCCATCAGAACCGATACTAATTCCATTTCTCATGTATGAGCACTCGTTTCCTGGAGCAAGTGTTCCAAGCGGATAACTTACATCTTTATCTAACTTGATTTTGTTAGTTTTGGCGAATTTATCCCAAAGCTTTTTGGCTCTGCCAATCATTATCGGTTCGTTTACTACAAGAACTATATCTTCTCCGCAAAGTTTTTTTAGTTTGGGAATTTGTGTGTAGTTTTCATTATTCAGAACAAGGTTGATTGCTAAGGAACCAACTCTTTTCCCCTTTCGCTCATAAATATTCGATTTATATAATTCTTTAATGTATTCCAAGTTATTCATTGCTTGCTTGAAAGCGCCTTGAACCCCGACATATTGATCATATTTTTCAGGTTCCATTGAATCGACATTTATTATTAAACTAACTTTATATTTACTAAGAAATTTCGCTAGTTCTTGGTCAATTTGGCTTCCATTTGTAAAAACATACGGTATCAAGTCATTTTCATATGCAAGTTTTATTATTGATCTAAAATTTTTATTTAGAGTTGGTTCGTCTTCTCCTGCAATCACTAAAACTCTAGGACCAAACTTCTTTAGGTCTAAGATTGTATTTTTAATCTTGTCATATGTAAGATTTCCTTTTTTATATTTTCTAAAGCGATTACAGCATTTTAGGCAGTTGTAGTTACATTCAAAAGGGAGGTTAAGCATAATGTAATCAATTTCACTTAAACCCAATTTCTTTTCTGCGTTTAAAAAGAGAGCAGACCCTCGTAAGATTATTTTGTTCATATACTTATAATATCAAAAAAAGCCCAGAAAGGCTTTTTCTTTTATTATATGTATTGGTGCCGCGGGTGGGAATCGAACCCACATGAGATTACTCTCACACGATTTTGAGTCGTGCGCGTCTACCAATTCCGCCATCGCGGCACAAATATATATAATAAAATTGAATTATGCAGGCTCATTTTAGCACAAAACTCACAATCCATCAATTATTGACATATGGTATCTTTCTGTTATAATTACATAGTCCAAAAATACTTTGAGAGGAGGGTACAGAGTTGGACAAACTAGGAATCATTCAACGTTACAGTAGCTTTCTCCAAGAACATCATGTTGGGGAAGATGATGTAATGTTCAGCAGTGCGCTCATGGACAATGTCGAAGAAGTCTCAGAGGAGTTGTCTCGGGCCGTTTGCAATCTAGGGTTGACCGGTTTAGACGACCCTCAGGTTATCGAATTGTATGAGTCAATCGGGGCTCGGAATTATGGTCTGGGCGTTTCGTTGGGGATCAAGCTGGCAGAGTTCGAGATGTTACTCGATGAGCTCTGGTCCGATCAGGGGCCCGCTTCTGCCATCGACTTTGGATGTGCCACGGGCCTTCTTCCTGTGTTTCTGAGGAAGCACGGCCTTGTAGAAGAGATGGCTGGTCTGGACGGGTGTCAATGCTACATTGAAGCAGGGCAGGAGCTTTGTGAGCAGGAAGGGACGGATGTTAAATTCATTAACTCCTATGCAAATAAAGCGCCCCTTGCTGACATGTCCTACGATGTTGCCTATTGCATAGACCTTCTGGATTGTAGCCGGAATTGGCGTTCAATTGTGAAAGAAATGACTCGGGTAGCGCGTCAAAAGGTGATCGTTATCTACACAATGACATCTTTGTTCCGAAGGATTGATCCTCTTGACGTGCTGAATGAGATTTCAGAAGCAATGGTGGTCGACCCACCACGTTACTTCAACCCGGCACCTCTTCGTAACGATGGAAGAGTGTGCACAGTAATTACAGCAACACGAAAGGGACAGACAGAAGACAGTAATAAGCTGGTAATAGCCAGAGCTACTATATAGCCAACCAGGTAAACAGTAAAGCCGGCGGACATTGTACCGCCGGCTTCTTTCATGCAATATTCTGAATTCATTCATCCCGTGAAATTGCAGGGGAATATTTTTTCTGTGAAATGTTTTTCTGTTTTGCTAGGGCTAACTGAGATTTTGGGCCTGCCGGCCGTTTTATTACATGAAACTGCAAAGCAATAAAGGATCTAAGGTGTCTTTGCTTCAATATAAGCATCATAGGCAAAAGCGACGGTGACCAATATTAGACCGATATTTATCATTGGGCTATGAATAATTAATGGAATAAAGTCTTTGGTTGGGAACCAAATCCAGGAGGTGATACTGCTAATGGTTAGCAGATACCCAAAAACCTTTCTTCTGCCGACATAAAGGTAGCCCAAGCCAGGAAGTATTATATTTAGTACTATCGCCAACCAAGGTCGTTTGTTTTTCATTTTTCTCCTCTCTATATTATCTTCTTAATTAATTCTAGAAATTCGTTAGTTCCCATGTCGGCGAGGGTGTAGTGGCCGTGGTTTAGGAGGCTAATAATTTCTCCACCCAAGACATCTTGATACATTTTCAAACTCTCTTTCCCCTCTTCTTTCTCATTATTCGAAGTAAAATAAACGATCTCTCCAACGCGGTCTTTTATTGTAGGGTCAATTTCAAAACCATAGAATATTTTCTTAAGCTCATTGTTTCCGGTTGCAATTTTATAAGGCGCTACCAATATTAGTTTTTTAATCTTTTGCTTAGTGTCTCCTAGCCAATGGACCAAAAAAGCGCACCCCCGACTATGGCCGACTAAAATGGTGTTTTCGTTGACAGGATATTTTTCAAACTCTTTTTTATAATCCTCGTATTTAGGATTCCATGGGTCCGGCATTGCTGGAGTTATGGTGTTAATTCCTAAGTTGTTCAATTTTTCTCGGGTCCAGCGCCTCCAGCCCCAATCACCAGAATCATGGTTGTCGCTCGGCAACCAATTCCCCGGCCCTCCATGAACGATAATGCAATTTGTATCCATATTCTCTCCAATCTTGTGTATATTGACAATGATTTTCTTACATGTTAATATAACATTGTAATTATCTCCGGCACGAGGTTTATATACCTCACTTGCGGGAGATTTTTATTTTACCTTATTCTTCTGGGAAAACAGAAATAAAATCTCTTCTTTTAGTTTTAGCATTCTCTTTAATTTGTACATAAAATAATTCGCCAGTAAGCGTAACTCCGCCAAAACGATGTAATATTTCATTTTTATTGTTCGGGTTTTTCTTTGAAGTCGGTTTATTTTTCGAATTTTCTATCAATTCTATCGCGCAAGGCAATAACTTTAATCGCCTAATCCTGTCTCTTGGCGATTTTTGATTAATATGCTCCCAAAATAGGTTGAAAAATACTTTCTTACTGAAATACGCAGATTTCAGGTAAGCGCTTCTTTTGGATCGCTTTTCAATGTCGTGATAAACTCTTCGCGCTTTTTCGACGACCTCCTTGTAACTAGTACCACCAAGTTTCCTTATTTTTGTTTTATATAGGATCATTTTTTTCTAGCAAATATTATTTTAGCGCTTACTATTATAGCACTAAGAGATTAAGAAAAAGTATCCTCCTTCGCGTGAAGCTACGGAAGGACTAACAGAAGTGCTAGTATATTGTTTTTCTATGAAAATTTTATATAATAAACTCGTTGGTTTAGATACTCCTGTCCTGCCCTTGGGGTACATCAAAAGGAGTCCAACTGTAAAAATCAAGGGCCCCAAAACTATCCCGAATTTTGGCTTGCCATGAGCGAAGTCGAATGGTCGATCAGATAGTTCTCAAAAGATTAATTTTTTCGGAGTAAAAATGGATCGAGAACAAAAAAGGAAATTCGCAGATGAAATCGACAAAGCTGTTTTAGATAAAGCTGGCGATTTGGATTACTGGATGAAGCGAAGACAGAGATGGGATGAATGGGGCTCACCGGTTGGATTATCATTGGGCTGGGCGCTATTTATTATCCCGTTGGGAGTATTTCTCTACTTGCTTCACTTAGCAGGAATACTTAAGTAGCGAACTCTCTAAACTAAAATCGCCCCGATTGGTCGGGGCGATTTTAGTTATAGTAATTTTAAAAAATTTTATAAATAAAAAACGTTGGGGTATTTTTTATCGTTTAATTTCGACGGATTCTTTGCTGGTTAGATCAAAAATTCTAGAAGGATTATTTTTTTCAATCTCTCCCCCATCAACTATTAGATCGACTTGATTTAATTCATTTTCTGAATATTGAGCTCGTAATTCATTTACCGAATAACAATCGAGTAGGCCTGATTTGTTAGCTGAAGTTTGGGCAATGATACCGTCGGAAGATTGAATAATATCTGAAATTAGCTTTGATTCAGGCACCCTTACTCCAATGGTGTCATTTTTAAAGCATAATTTTGAAATGCTAATATCTTTTTTTGTTTTTACAATAAAAGTGTATCTACCGGGAATGCGGTCTTTAATATATTTTTCAGTATTAATATCGAGTTGTGAGATTTTTTGAATGTCTTTAATTTCGGATGTTGCCAATCCAATAGTTTTCTCCAAATCTCTCTTTTTGAGTTCAAATATCTTTTGTAGAGCCGCATCACTTTTTGGATTGCAGGCATATCCATATACAGTATCGAAAGGCAAAATCACAACTCCATTATTCCGGATTATTTCAGAGACTTTTTCAACCAGCAATTGAGTATTGTCTTTAGTAATTTTTATAATTTTCATGTCTTTTATTCTAGCACAAAATGAGAAAAAACGAAGACTTGTTATGCTAAATATTCACGATCGACGATATTTAGCATAACAATATATTTCTGCACCAGATGATTATGACTTTGATTTAACCTGCCATATTGTTTTTGTTTCTCGTAGTAAATATAATAGAGACAACAAGCGTAATAAAAGGAGAGCGATGTCTGAACGACTGGATAATATTAATTCAAAAAGGGCCGATACTAAAAATATGCTTCTGGATATTGAAAAATTTCCGCAAACATGTTTGGATGCCTGG
>JAMCZZ010000019.1 GCA_023484645.1 Patescibacteria group bacterium | reverse complement strand
AATCAGCTTTTGATCATCTTTTTCTGGGGTGTAAACTACTAGTTTTGCTAGTGCATTTTGGCTACCGTCGGTTACTATCTCGTAAGCCGGTTTTGCTTGAGATTGTTGCGGAGCAGTAGTTGTGGCTGTGTTTGTATTTGCTGTCGTGTTACTCGTGCTATTGCTGTTTGATGCTTGTTGGGGTGAATTATTGCCAGAAGATGCAATAATAATAAACAAAACTGCAATAACCACAGTTAAGCCCCATTTTGTCGCACCGTTCCATCCACTTTTTACCCAGATATACCAGATCGCAAAAAACGGCAAAAACAAAATAGCCACAACTAACCCTAGGCCGTGTTTATACCACTCACTTGTGCCGGTTTCTTTTTTGGTTTCCGACTCTCCAAATTGGACCATAATTTGTCCTTTCTTTTAATAATTACCGCCTGCTTATTTTTTGTATGCCCTTAAACCATAGCTCAGCAATTTTAGAATCTTGTCCCGATAAATGAAAATATTCTCCCTTAAGCATTTCAGGATATCTAATGTAAAGGTCAGTGCCAAAAATCTTTTGCTCAAATTTCATATCAACCACTTTATCGTATGGAATATTTGCCATAATATTACGCCCTATAAATACAAAGCGTTTATTTGTGAAAGTTATAACGCCATTGTCAATTTTTTCTTCAACTTCAAATGTTTTTTCGGTTGTCTTGCTTCCGGCAGTTACAGCGCCTCCTAAAGCCCCCAACGGTCCAAGCAATAGGCCTCCGACTACTGCTCTGCCGGCAACACCCTTCTTTTGAGTTTTACTGGCAGTCTTGGACACTAACGCCATTCTGTTGGCAGAGAACGCTGCGTAGGCGATTTCGCCGTTTTCAAGATTCAGATCAGTCTTAATTGGCTCAATCTCTCCTTGAGAAATAGCTTTTTGCCTTGCTTCCTCCTCGGCTTTTTCCTTTGCCTTTTTGTCCTGATAATCTCCATATGACTTTTTGATATTTGCAAACATTCCCATTCTTAGTCCTTTGTTAATGTTTAATAAAATACAAAAATGGCCTAGCGAACCACGACAGCTCCTTTCGGAACTATCCTGCGCCCTTTCGAGCACAGACCTCGGTTAAAAGTGCGGTCGCTAGACCGTCATTGTTTTTAACCGAGGATTTGGCACCATACCTTACCCTTACCGATAAGGGTTAGGTGCAACTAGATTGTGTTTGCCAGATTGTGCTCTGACAATTTGAATTATGCCTCAAAAATAACAAAAACACAATGGCCGATTGAGTAATCAGCTTGAATTTGTTACGTTGGTTTAAGGAAGTATAAGTATAAAGATAAAGATGAATATTGAAGATTTTGACATAAAAGATAAACTTGCATTTCTACAGGCAGTAGAATATAAATTCGCTATTAGGTATTTCCGTTTTTATATCTCACTTATTTACCAGATATTAGAGAGTGTTTGTGGCGCAATGGTCTATTATCCTGACGGAGCATTAAATTATGCATATGCCAATCTAAAGCTAGGATTGGATAATTTTCTCTCGAGAGAAGACCTTAAGGAATTGGCCAAGGATTGCCCGCAATTACCAGAGTCGCTGTTTGGCGATGTTCTAGAATATGAATGCTATTGGGAAACGGAGCAAACAAATTTATTATCATTTCTTGGACTAGTGGAGAAAGAATTTATTATCAATGGATACACAGTAGGAATTTTACCCGAAGAACAACAAATTGCCGATTCAATCCAAGAACTTTGTTACGAGCACTCAAAGATTTGCAAACAAGGTTTTGCAAAGATGGAAGAAAACATTGATAAAACTATGCAAGAACGAGAAAAACGTATGAAACCTAAGAAAATATCCCTTTATAATTTTCAAATTGAGTATAACAACGATTCGGCAGAAGTAATTATTGGCAAAACCAAATGTGCAATGCCACTACACAAAAACAACCACTGTCTTTGTCGTATGATGTTTAATCAGCCAATAGGAAAAGCTATTTGTTGGGACGAAATCTACACCGAAATGTTTGGTAATTCCGAGCCGGCAAAGAACCAGTGGCGCAGAGTGTATGATTCAATGAATGATATAAATAATCAAATTAAAAAGAAATTGAATACTAACGACGAACTATTTAGCTGGAGAAGCAAATCAGTAATCCGTAACTTTTAGTCAACTTTTTCAAAATTGACTCAACAATCCTTTATATAAAATCGAGGTATAGTGATTAACCTCGTTTTTATTTATTGAAAGGATTAAGATGAACATTTCTGAAAGCGATTTCTATCAAACCTGTGACTTTGCGAATGCCTCTGCTCTAATGGCTCTTGGCTACAACCTCTTATCTCTTGACCGAACTTCCGGCGATGGTCGAGTAGCTTTTGTTTTCCAAAGAAAAAACGGCATCGAGACGGCTGGCGGACATCATTTCTCTGGACGATTGAAACTAATTACAACTCAATATTATTCAGCTCAGCGAACTTTGAAATCAAGGCTGCATAACAGCTAGCGACAAAACTATGAATATTAAGATTAAGGCAGAAGATGAAAGCAAGACAAATACAAGCAAGAGTTTGGGACGATGATTTTGTTCAAAATGCTACTTGGCAATCGAGATATGTGTTTATTTATCTTATGACCTGTTTACCAATGAATATGACGGGAGTCTTCCAGTTAACTGATAAGAAAATAATATTTGAAACTGGGCTATCAGATGAAGACTTTGGAATTGCAAAAGAAGAACTCTCACAAAACAAAAAAGTGCTGTTTTGTCGAGGTTGGGTTTATGTCGTTAACGCCTTCAAAAACTGCAAAGTTTGGAAAAGTAAATCCAACTGGAAAGCGTGGGAAGAAGAGTGGTCCAAGGTTGGCGACGATATTAGAAACTTTTTTAACACCGGTGTAGGGACCGATGTATACACAAGCCAGAAACAGGAAATAGAAAAGATAAAACAAGAAAACAAAACTCTTAAAACAAAAAAGAAAAAGCAAATGGACAAGAAGGAAGCCGAAGAGCTAAGCGAATGGGCTAATGAGAATGTAACTTAAAATGAAATCAAAGCATCAACAAATTAAAAATCTGACTCCAGAGCAAATTGAAGATTTGTTTGCTGCTCGACTAGCAAAGATTTTTGTTGATCAAATTCTGGAAAGGAAAAACATCACCAATATTATCAAAACAGCAGATAAAAAATAAAGGAGATTATGGCTGACATTCCAAGAAAACTAAGCGATAAAGCAGAGGTAGTGCGCATAAAAAAAGATAATTCATCAAAAAATTTAAAGGATAGATTGCCAAAAGTTATGTTTGAAGGTTTTGATATTTGGAACGGTTCATCAGTAGATGATTATGTTAAATTACAAGACAAAAAACAATTGACCCAAACGGAAAAAAGGAAAATGGAAGAGTTAAGAATGAGAATTTTCAAAGAGAATGGTCTTCAAAATGGAATGCTGGCAGGTGGTCTTGATCACGGAGAATTTTTAGGGGTATTGATGACCACGCGAAAAAGTATAGTTGATGAATATGACTGCAAGACACCGCTCGAGCTGATGATCGTTGATAGAATTGTAGCCAATTATTGGAAGGCAATGCGGTGCAATAGTATTTTTAATCGCTTTACAGCATCTAAAGACGGCAGATTCTCATTTGATCAGCTCAAGGTTAATATACTCAAGGAGCTGGATAAATGCTCGGAAAAAGCCGACAGACAGCTTAATGCGGACATCATTTTGCTCAAAGAACTTAAACAGCCCAAGCTGAATGTGAAAATATCGGCTAATAATGCTTACGTTGCAAATAACCAACAAGTAATAAATAAACGTGAAGAAAACGATCATCCGAATGAAATAATTAAGGCCAAATGATTTAGGAGAATTTTTATGAAATTTTTAATTGAACAATGCCAAAAAATAAACATTAACGAACTGTGCCGAGAATCAAAAAGAGAGCTAATTGCACTCAGGCTAAAGTCAAAGATTGAAGCGATGGGACTAGAAATATCATTGACGTCATCAGCTTGTAATTTTGGAGGTGAGCGATTTTGGTTCATTTGCCCTTCTTGCGGAAGGAGGGCCGGAACCTTGTATTTGCCTCCGCTAACGAGGAAGTTGTCGTGTAGAAAATGTAATAATTTAACTTACTTGAAATCTCGATATCACAAAATGATATGAAATTTGTCTTTTTAAGCCAAAAAAATTATAATAATATTACGACACAAGATAGCGATATAGGAGTTTTTTATAATGGTGAGGTAACAGCCGTTTCTTGTGTCGTAACTAGAAACTTCTATGCTGTTACCTCACTTTTAAGTAAAGGATATAAATGAATTGTGTAATTTACGGGCGGGTAAGCACTGACGAACAAGCTAAAAAGGATTGCTCTATTCCAACGCAAATGAGCAAAGGAAAGATAGCTATTGCCGAAGACGGAGGCAACTTGCTGGAAGTTTTTCAAGACGAAGGATTGTCCGGAAGCAATCCGAATCGCCCAGGACTGCAAGAAATGATTGCTTATTGTAAGAATAACTCTGTTGATTATGTTTACGTTATTGATACTGACCGATTAGCCAGAGACGAGTCGCTGCATTTTGCGATTAAATCAATGCTACTAAAATCTGGAACGAAAATAAGATCAATAAATCAGCCTATGCTCGATGATTCACCCGAGGGCAGATTTATGGATTCAATTTTGGCTGCAGTTAATGCACTGACCCCGAAGATAACAGGCAGGAAAACTAGTATTTCAATGATGGAGAAGATTCAAGTCGGCTGGTGGGCTGGTCCTGCACGAATAGGATATAAGAATGTGGTTAACGAAACAGTAACAAGCGGATTTGAAAAGAATATTATTGCATTAGACAAGGAAGTTGCTTCATTGCTTAAAAAAACATTTAAGTTATTTGCCACCGGATCGTATTCTGTTGAAGATTTGTGCGATCTTATGTTTGAAGAAGGCCTAAGGTCAATAAATGGCAACAAGATTAAAAAGCAAGCGATGATAAATATCCTTAGAGAAGTTTTTTATACAGGGAAAATTGAATTCAAGGGGGATATTTACCCAGGAAAGCACGAACCGATCATAGACCAAGACACTTTTGAAACTTGTAATGAGATTTTGGACCAACACAACAAATATGTCGACAGAAAAAGAAAGCATCAATTTCTTTTAAGCGGTTATATAAAGTGTGGTAAATGTGGTCGGCACTACACCGCTGAGCATCACGGCGCTAAAGAAAAAGCGTATTATCATTGCCCTGTAAGCAGCTCCGTGCACTCCAATAAATTACAAAATATAAGCACCAAAGAATTAGAGGGAATGGTGGAAGAATTATTCAAGAATCTCCAATTGCCCAAACGGCTAATTGGAAAAATAGTCTTTCAAGCAAAAAAATATTTATCGCAAAACCATAACCATATTGATATTGCTAGAAACAATTTATTATCCGAGCAAAATAAATTAGAAAAACAAAGGTTTAACTATGAGGAAGATCTCGGTAACAGAGTAATTGATAGTGAAACTTATATCCGACAAACCACAAGGATAAAAAACGAGCTAAAAGTTCTAGAAAAGAAACTGGGCAAGCTGCAGATAAATAGGGCCGATAACACAAGAGTGTTTGAGGAGTTAATGTTTTTAGCCGAAGACGTATTCAAAGCATATTTGAAGGCAAGCCCAAAGAGAAAGAGGGCTTATATTGATCTATTTTGGAACGAGATAATAGTTGAAAATCGTAAAATCAAAAAAGCAGTGCCAACTGAATTGTTTGAAGCACTGCTTTCTTTGCCACAAGTTGGGACTCAACAAGGCGAATCACAAGCTCATTTTATAAAATCACAACTATGGCTCCCCGAACTGGACTCGAACCAGTAACATCTTCGTTAACAGCGAAGCGCTCTGCCAATTGAGCTATCGGGGAATAATTTTTTTGAATTGTTTTAAGAATTCACGGCCACAACTAGATTTGTAATATTTTTCTTTGTTGCGAGCATCAATTCTTGACGAACATTGTTCCTGGTAAATTTTTATGAAGGGCCTAAAACCCTTTGTAGATTTCGTTGTGCCGGCATTATGCTCTTTTAAACGATTATCTGGATTATTGGAAATCCCAATATACAATTGGTCATTCTTCAAGGATTGTAATGCATAAACATAATATCTCATTATAATGCTACCCTGCCAATGAGCCCTGCCTGCCGGCAGGCAGGTATCGGGGAATATTTGTGCTCGGAACAGTCAAATTCTATCAAAAAACTCCGGTTATGTAAATAATCGCGATAAATTTAAAGATTATTTTTTTAAAAAAACAATTCAGAAGCTTTTCAAATAATTGCTTTATCTGATTTCTTATGATAAAGATGTTATGAATATTATAAAAAATAATTAACCGGAGGTTAAGAATGTTAGAAGAGAACCGGCAGGAATTAGGTGAATTGATGAATCTTTATCAGAGCGATGAAGAAGGGCTTCGAGCTAAAAAAGAAGCAGAAAAACTTGCACAAACAAAATTCTCAACTGATTTTGAAAAATTAAAGCATGATATAATCTGGCCGGCTATCGTTGATGTCGGAAATGAATTAATAAGATTTGGCCATGATTTTCATGTTACAGAGGAAAGAGAATATGTGGATGCCGTGGCTTCTTTTCACCCGGCGCATATGACGCTGAATATTTATCCCTCAAGCTTGGAGGGTGAATTTAGAAAACCAGAATCTGCACCATATATTTCTTTTATTGCAAATAGCTACGCCAAAAAAGTTGGCATTATGGTCTCGACAATGATGCCGGGAGAGGGGGGCAGCATTGGTTCTCATGGTGAATATGAACCAGAAAAAATTACAAGAGATTTTGTTGAAAAAGAATTAATTAATGTACTTAAAAACACTTTGATTTTTCATACCGAGCAAGGATAGCTAAATATTTCTCGATTGAATTGCTCTGCAATTTTGTCTATTATAAACTTAAGATGAAAAACCAATTTGATGCTTCAAAATTTACGATCACTCCTGTTTATAAAGAAGTGGAAAAGCCGTGGGGGTCTGAAATTATTTATACTCCGGAAAATGCGCCTGCTGTAGGGAAAATTATTAAAGTCAGCGCCGGCAAAAGGTTGAGTTTGCAATATCACGACGAAAAAATTGAAACACTTTGCTTAATCGAAGGAGAGGCGCTTATTACGTTGAGCGACAAAGAAGAAAAAACGGTTGAAATTCCAATGGAAAAAAATAAGGGTTACTTTATGCAGCCAGGGCAAATTCATAGAGTTAGTGCGGTTACGAATATTACTTTCATTGAATCTTCAACACCGGAAATTGGCAACACATTTCGCTTGCAAGACGACAGCGGTAGAGCTACTGAAACAGAGGAAATGAGAAAGAACAGATAAATTAGTTAATATATTGGGGATAATATGGGAAGCTTTTTCGAAATAAATGATACTTTACAAATAACGGAGGAACAGGGTTTCCCTTCTGAGTTGAACTATGAAAAGCACACCCAAAAACTTCTGTCAGCAGAAGATTTTAAAGGAAAAATTTTTCAATTCAAAAACAAACCAAACATTAGAATTTACCAGATGCCGCCGGTCCGGGTATTTTTAGTTCAAAATATTGATGGCAAATGGCTTTATTGGGGATTGGTCCATATTCTAGAAATCGTTCATGACTACAAAAATAAAACTACCTCTGGAAAGTTTGAAATAGTGCATATTTATAAGCCGGAAGAAATAAAAACTGCTCACATTCTGATCGATAGAAACAAAGATACCAACTATTTCTAATTATAAATTTCTTCATCGATATATTTTCGAATATAGAAATAAAGTAGAACTGACAGGAAGATAATGCCGAATAGATACCCAGCTATAACATCGGTGAGCCAGTGAGCGCCTAGATATATTCGAGAAATTGAAACTAAAATAATTAGTACTATAGATATTAACCCCAAAAGGAATCTGGCGAAGAAGGGGATTTTTTTTACAAAAAACATTGTTGCAATTAAGAAGCCAAAAAACACAGTGAAGAAAACTACATGTCCACTCGGGTAACTTGGGCTTATTTGATGATCTAAAACATAGACTAAATTTTGGTCGGGTCGGGGTCTGTTGATTATTATTTTAAATATAGAGCTAAGCATTACTGCGAGAGGAGTAACAAGGCAGTATATTGCTTCTCGATAATATTTCAAAACGAAAAAGAGAGCAGCAAATCCCAAAACCACCCATGCGCCGACTGTTGTCCTGCCAATAAAGCTTACAAAAGACAGTATTTGGAAAAGTAGGACTTTATGTAAAGAAGAATCGCCTTCAGCTTGCAAATCACGCGACAAGACTACATCGAATCTTAAAACCGGATGAAAATGAACTATAATCGAAAGCCCGATGATTAAAATCAAAGCAATACATAGTGAGATAAGCGTTATTTCTTTTAACAAAAGTTTTTTCATGATGACAAATTAATTTTACAGTATTTATCGGTCTAATAAAATTGCAATTGGAACCGGGCAAAATTACTGGTATGGTTAGTTTAATAAATTAGAAGATGTATCACATGAGGAATAGAGATGCTAAAAAAGTGCCGAAACGAGCTGAAAGACAGAGAGAAATCGCTGGAAAATTTCCTTTTCACCGAGTCGCAAAATTCAAGCACATGATTAAGAAACTACTGTCTTGGCGGAATAAAACTTGAGTATTGTTATGGTAAAAATTCACGATCGTGAATTTTTACCATAACAAAGCTACACTGTTTTTCTATTTATCTTAGTTTCCCTTTGAATATTTAGTTATTTTTTGTGTATACTAGAGCTAATGAAAAACCAAGAAAAACCAATTATTGCGATCTGTGGTGTTGGCGGAGCCGGTAAAAATTCTGTCATGGAAATCTTTAAAAAATATCCTGATCGTTTCTCATTTTTCGTTTCCTATACCGACCGGCCTCAGAGAGAAGATGACATTCCGGGCGAGAGCTATCATTTTATTAGCCAAGAAGAGTTTTCTAAAGCAATAAATAATAATGAATTTATGGAATGGGAAGCGACTCGAGGAGAATTTCGATATGGTAGAAAAAAAGAAGATTTAGATAAAATTATCCGATCGGGTCAAATACCTGTCATGAATATAGATGTCAAAGGAGCGGTAAAATTCAAAAAATTATACAAAGTCATTTCCTTTTTTATTGTACCTCCCAGCAAAGAAGAAGCACTTAGACGAATGATAAAAAGAGGTACGGATTCAGAAGAAGGTGTAAAGGATAGAATAAATCGATATGATCTCGAGATGGGCTATAAAGATCAGTTTGATTATGTCATCGTAAACGATGATTTAGAAATGGCGCAAAAGGAATTGTTAAAAATTGTTAACTCACTGATTACTAGCTAACTATCGACTAACACTAATTTTCTGGAGGGAAAATTGAGAAGAGATCAAACTGATAGAAAAATTGCTATTTTTTTAATAGCCATCGTGATTCTCGCGACTGTCATTTCTCTCACTCTTTATTTCAATAAAGATCTTTTAAATTTAGTCAAAGCAGCAGCTCTACATAACTTAAAAAAAACAGAAACTAGTAAGGTTGTAAGTACCAGCAACCCTTCGACTTCAAAAAAAATCGTTGCTGAAAATAATAGCAACAATGCAGCAAAAAGTGCTATTACAAAAGAACCGCCAAAGCATTCTGATTCGAGTCAGGCTTCGACAACAACCACACAAAATCCAAATGGTGGCAAAACAGTAACTCTTTGTGAAAGCGGCTCTTGCGAACCACCCAGTAATCCGACTCCGCAGCCAAACGGTGCTTCGCCATATAGCATTAAATATTCAGATGAAACGGGCAGTTATTCGACACTTGAAAAGACTTTAAAGGATTTTTTGAATTCACAGTTAAGGTGGGGTAATGAAATAAGCTATATGTATCAGATAACGGTAAAAAATGCCGGCGCTACGGGATGGGAGGGACAATATTCCGGTTCATACAATATGGATGCGAATGGTAAAATTGTTTCGGCCTTCGGCAACATAACTTTGAATGTTTATTACCATAAGGATTCACCTCAGTTTAACGACTACATGAAGCTTGTTCTTTCACATGAATATGGCCATCATTACACCCTTTACCATAAGTGGGTTGACTTAAATTTGCCAGCTGGAACAAGATTCCCGGACAACTATTATGCTGTGCGTCCGCTTTCTAAATCAACTACCGCAACCGATTATTCGCTGGGCTGGAACAATTGTGAAGTCGAGATTATGGCAGAAGATTATTCCTATTTGTACTCAGGCTATGGCTATCATGCAATGAGCGGAACTTATGGATATCCTTCGGCTGCAACTAAAACTTGGCTAGATAGCTTGACTTCAGCGGGGGCAAGTGTTAGCCCAGCGCAAACTACTCCAACTCCTGCCCCAGCTCCAACTCCGGCTCCTCCTCCTGCTCCAGCTCCTGATACTACCCCTCCTGAAGTTTCGATCACGGCGCCTGCAAGCGGATCAAATTTAGTTGGCGCAGTTATTCTCAAAGCTTCGGCTTCAGATAATGTTGGAGTGACTAAAGTTGGTTTTTATCTCAACGATACTTTAGTTGCTGAAGATACTACTGCGCCTTACGAGACAAATATAAATACTCAAGCATATAGCGATGGAGCATATGCGCTAAAGGCGGTCGCTTATGACAACAATCAAAGTTCAGAAACTTCTGTGTCTGTAAATTTTGTCAACAATCAAGCCGATACTATAAAACCAGTCGCTACCATTTTTAATCCGACTACCAATCCTTCCAGCTGGACAAGCGGCGATTTAATTCTGGAGGCAAGAGCGACCGATGACAGAAGCGTTGTCAAAATGGAATTTTATTATGGCGATCAGCTCTTAGCTGCTCAAAATAGCGACTATATTGGAATAAGCATTGCCTGGTTTACCGGCCATCCTGGAGATTATATTTTTAAAGTCAAAGCTTATGATGCTGCCGGGAATATTGGCGAAACTACCGTAACTGTTAGTAAACAATAGAACTCAAATCTACTTGACTATTAGCGCGATTGAACTAATATGTCTTTGACGTCCACAAAAGGGGGTGATCGAATGAATGTGGATGAAATTCGCCGAATGGTGAGCGGTTTGCTGAACGATGTAAAACAGCCTGAGTTGGTTATTGAGGCGTACAAGAAGCTAAAATCGAGCGATTTTTTTGTCCTCGATCGTCAGCTGAAAAAGGTCTGGAGTGGTGTCCCAAAGTGTCCGAGCAAATACCGCCTAATCTGCACTTGCCAATATGATGCGTTGGTTGATTTCTTTGCCGGTGAAGGATCTTCGATTGGTGAAGATTTAAGACAGCACCTCTCTAACTGCAGAATTCCGACAGAAGAGTTTGGAGTCTTGGTTTCCGCCATATCTCTTCATGTGATCCTCTCAATCAAACCGCTGGCTTTGCCGGAAGACCTTGTTAATCCCAAGAATTTGGCATTTCTCCTCTATGATTGGATCTACAACCATTCTTGGGGCGCCAGAGTTTTGGTTCTAGAGCAGGGCATAGAGCTGCTGAAGAAAACGGGGACGAGCGGAGAAGCCTTGGCGAAAGTCTTTGCTGCCAAATCGATCGAAGGAGTTTGTTGCCCTTCTCTCTGGTGTATCAAAGAACTGGCATCGGCAGTTCTTTTGGGCGACGATTTGGTTGAGTACAACGGAGTAATCGGAGTGAGGGATGCCGAAGGTCTCATCACATTGTCGTCGGACGGTGGCTATGGACCGGAAATGGTTTATGTGGCCAAAGATCCTTGGCCGGAGTACTAAGGGCTGATTGCTTCCTGCAATCAGCCCTTCATTCAACAATTTTCAAATTCTCAGTTCTTTAATACCTAGAGGGCTACAATATCTTTTTGCGCCTTCTTTTTTAATATTTATTAAAATAATAGAAATAGATAGTCTGGTGAATGATAAATTTACCTGTTGATAAAATAATCAGCAATAATACTACATATAGTATTTTTAGTAGTTCTGTCTCTACTACATATAGTACTAAATAATATTTAAATATTTGACCGAACATAAAGCGAATAATATAATAGGTATTACCGACTAGTCAGTTCGTAAGGTCGTAAGGTGAAAAATCGAAAAACACTTTATAAACTTTAAGAACTTTAACTTGATAAACTAAATTACTGGAGGGTATATGTACAAAAAAATCAGAAAACGAGATGGAAAACTTGTTAATTTTGATTTTGAGAAAATTGTTACAGCTATAGGAAAGGCTGGACAGGCAACCGGCGAGTTCGATGAAAAAGTAGCAAGAAATCTTGCGCAAAAGGTATTAGATAAAGCTCCGGAAAAACTTAGGAGAAAAATTCCTACTGTTGAAGAAATACAAGATGTTGTTGAGGAAGTTTTGCTTGCTTCAAAATACAGAAGTACCGCAAAAGGTTACATTATTTATCGTCAGAAACATGCCGAGCTTCGTGATCTGGCTGAAGCGCAGAAAGTCGATTTAATGGATCAGTATCTAGAGAACATCGACTGGCAGGTCAAGGAAAATTCCAACATGGCCTATTCGCTTCAGGGCTTAAATAACTACATTGCTTCAGAAGTTTCGAAGAGTTATTGGCTTCACAAAATCTACAGCGAGGAAATCAGCAGGGCAAACTCTGAGGGTGATATACACATACATGATCTAAACATTCTTTCCACCTATTGTGTTGGTTGGGATCTGCAGGATTTACTGCAAGAAGGTTTTACCGGCGCTGCTGGCAAAATTGAATGCAAGCCGGCCAAGCACTTTGGTACAGCTCTTGGTCAGCTTGTTAACTTTTTCTATACACTTCAAGGCGAATCTGCCGGTGCGCAAGCGATTTCAAATTTTGATACTCTTATGGCTCCGTTTATTCGTTATGACAAGCTAACCCGCGATGAAGTAAAGCAGGAACTTCAAACTTTTATGTTTGGCATGAATGTTCCAACCCGCGTTGGCTTTCAGACTCCATTTACAAATGTAACTTTAGATCTACTTTGCCCTAGCACTTTGGCCGACTCCCCAGTTATCATCGGCGGCAAACCTCAGAAGGAAACCTACAAAGATTTTCAGAAGGAAATGAATTTATTCAACGAAATTTTTGCTGAAGTAATTGCTGAGGGGGATGCTAAGGGTCGAGTTTTCACATTTCCTATTCCAACTTACAATATTACAAAAGACTTTGATTGGGATAACAAAGATTTAGAGCCAGTTTGGAGGATGACAGCCAAGTATGGCATTCCATATTTTTCAAACTTTGTTAATTCCGACATGAATCCGGAAGATGCAAGAAGTATGTGCTGTCGTTTGCGATTAGACAACCGTGAACTTCGCAAACGTGGCGGCGGACTTTTTGGGGCAAATCCATTGACCGGTTCGATCGGTGTTGTAACTATCAATTTGCCACGGCTTGGGTACCGTTCACGTGATAGAAGAGAATTTTTCTACAATCTTGGCTACTTAATGGATCTAGCAAAAGATAGTTTGGAGATGAAGAGAAAAGTTCTTGAAAATATGACAGATGCCGGACTTTATCCTTACACCAAGTTCTATTTGAGAAATATTAAAAAGCGCGACAAGCAATACTGGTCCAATCATTTTTCAACCATTGGTCTTGTCGGTATGAATGAAGCAGTCTTAAATCTTTTGGGACGCGACATCACAACAGCTGAAGGCCAGCAGTTTGCTAGAGAAGTTTTGGACTTCATGCGTGAAAGAATGGCGGGGTATCAAACCGAAACAGGCAATAACTACAATCTGGAAGCAACTCCAGCTGAAGGCACTTCTTTCCGTTTGGCTAAAATCGACAAAGAAATGTATCCTGACATCATGGTTGCCAACGAAGACAATTATCAGGATGCAAAAACCTCTCCTTATTATACAAACTCTTCACACCTCCCAGTTGATTATACCGACGACGTTTTTGAAGTTCTTGATTTACAAGACAATCTTCAGACCAAATATACTGGAGGTACAGTAGTCCACTTGTTCATCGGCGAAGAAATCAACGATGTTAATTCCGTTAAATCACTAGTTCGGACTATTTGTGAAAAATATCACCTTCCATATTTCACTATTACCCCTACTTTTTCGGTCTGTCCGAATCACGGTTATATGGCCGGCAGGGTTGATACGTGTAAGAAATGCGGATCTGCCACTGAAGTATATTCTCGAATTGTTGGTTATATTCGTCCAGTTCAGCAATGGAACCAAGGCAAACAAGCTGAATTTGAAGACAGAAGGACATATAAGATGGTCGACGGCAAAATGGTTGAAGTGAAAAAAGAAGAACAAGTAGTTGTGCCAATGCTTGGGGTGGAACAGGTAGCGTTAGTTTAAGTCATTTGAAAACAAAATATGCAGATTGCTGGAATACAAAAGACAACTCTGGTAGATTACCCTGGAAAAGTGGCAGCCACGATTTTCACTCGTGGCTGTTCTTTTCGATGTGGATTCTGCCACAATCCGGAATTGGTAATACCGGAGAAATTTAGCGGGATATTGTTCGACGAAGGAGAACTCTTTTCATTTTTAGAAACTCGCGTTGGTAAACTGGAGGCGATCTGCATCACCGGCGGAGAGCCGACAATCCAGCCTGACATTAATGAATTCATTCGCAAAGTTAAAAAGATGGGCTTCTTGGTAAAACTTGACACCAACGGTTCGAGGCCAGAGAGACTGAAAGAAGCGATCGATTCAGGTAATGTCGACTACATCGCGATGGATATAAAGTCATCGCCAAGCAAATACGAGCTAACTGCTGGTGTAAAAGTAATTGTGGAAAATGTCCGTAAATCAATCGATATGATAATAAACTCCGGCATCGATTACGAATTCCGCACCACCGTCTGCCACCCCTTGCACGAAGTTGAAGATTTTGAAGAGATGGGGAAACTAATCAAAGGCGCAAAGCGCTACTACATCCAAAACTTCGTCGAAAGCAAACAGATAGATGAAAAAGTCAATTACGAACCATTTACGGACGAGGAATTAGAATTAGCTAAGAATATTATGGAAAAATTTGTTGAAAAAGTGGAGGCAAGGTGATGAAGAAAAAATTTCAGGAATTTTTCAAACCTAAAGATCAGGAAGTCAAGATCATCTGGCAAAAAGGTTTATTTGTTTTTGATGCCAATTCCTTGCTAAATACTTACCGATATTCAAAAGAAACTCGTGATCAAATAATCAAAGTTATGAATAAGGTCGACGACCGGTTGTGGTTACCATATCAATTTGCATGGGAATATTTGAATAATAGAGAGGGTGTGATAGAGAAAGCAAATAATGATTCTCGAGAAATATACCAGATAATAAAAGAATCAAGTGATCGTGCTATAGAAAAATTAAAGGTTGGCGAAAAAAAATTTGAAAAACACTATCCACAAGAAATAGGAAGAGTAAGAGAGATAATTAATGATAGAAATAAGAAAATCGATACATATTTGAAAAAGATAGATAGTTCAATTTCTGTCGATAAAGATCCAATATTGGAAAAGTTAATGCAATTTTACAGAAATAAAATTGCAGAAAAGTTTTCTGACGAGAAAATTCGTCAAATTATCGACGATGGAAAGTTAAGATATGAGAGAAAAATTCCACCTGGATATCGAGATAGTGACAAGAAAGATAGCGATCAATTCGGTGATCTTATTGCATGGGCGCAGATTATGGAAAAATCCAAGAGTGATAAGTCAGATATCATATTAATAACTGGGGATGTAAAAGAAGATTGGTGGAAGAACAGCGGGAAGAATATTCCAAGACCCGAACTTATCCGAGAGCTTTTTGAGAAGACGGGAAAAACTTTATTGATGTATACCTTTGATAGTTTTATTAAATATAGCAACTGGTATTTGGACATGGATATAAAAGAGGATGTTGTTGAGGAAGTCGAACGTATAAGAAAAGTCGATGAAACTATTGAAATTATGGGTAGAAAAGAGGCTGAAAACTATTCAATTCCAATTGGCACTGATTATTTTTCTCCATATGCTATTGGTCATGATTCATTACAAGACTTAACTCATGGTGTCCCGTTTAAAGTTGGAACCTCAGTTCTTCCTGGAAGAACAAACGGAGTTATTGATTTAAATTTAAACATGAATAATTATTCGTCACATACGGCATCATATCCTTATACATCAGCTAATATACCCTATGGTTATACGGTGGCTGATAGCAGCTTATACTCATCTTTTTCGATGGCAGATGGGATACCGAATAATAATTATTATTATCAGACAGCTGCAAGTGATAGTCCATTTATTAGTACTACTATGAACAATGTGTGTCCTCGTCCTGAAAATTATGTTAGTAAATTTAACGGATTATCCGGCTTTACCCAACAAACAATTAAAAATAATGATAATCTAACGAAACCTGTAGAAGTTGAGGAACAGAACAAGGAAAATAAGAAATGATGATGCCAAACGAAAATATCATTCAAAAATCAAAAGAATACTTTTTAAGCAAGGTGCTGGACGATAAGGTAAGCGTCAAAGATCATGTTTTTGAAGCAGAGAAGTGGGCGGAGAGAATTCTTAAGAAATATCCAGAGGCAAATAGAGAAGTGCTTCTGGTTTCGGTTTGGCTTCACGACATCGGCTATTTTATGGGCGAAAAAATTATTGATCATGCCATTAAGTCAGAGGGGATAGCTGATGAATTTCTGGGCAATAGTATTGATGAAGAATTGAAGAAAAATATTTTGCATTGCATTCGGTCTCACAGAAATAAAGATGTGATGCCAGAGACTTTGGAGGCCAAGCTGATGGTTGCAATAGATTGTGCCAGCCATTTTACTGGAACGTTGTATATGTTTCTTTTAAATTATGGCAAAAGCGTAGATTCTATTGTAGAGAGGATAGAGAAAGATTACACTGATCTAAGCATTTTTCCTGAAATACAAAAAACGCTTTTTCCCATATATGAAGGTTGGAAGAAACTTTTTGCTGGTTTGAAGAATATTACGATTTAAATATTTGTGGGGGAGGCGGACGCGAGTGAACGCGCCCGCCCGATTTGAAATGCGAGGAATTCCTAGCGAGTAGATTTTGGTTGTCCGTCTAATCCCAGCATGTTGCGGATTATGTCTTCGAGGTTCTGCCCAGTCGTTACCCTCTGGGCATTTTGAGGTAGCTCTCTTCGAGGCAGGGCGGTGCCACAGCAGTGGATCACGATAAGGTAAGTATCTGGCCATTTGTTGTTCACGGTGATGAAAAACTCATGGATATTCATATCTCCAGGAGTATCGCAGGTAGTGAGTATGACCAGGTTAACAAAATCGTAATCGTCCATCTTTTTGTAGAACTCTTCTCTCTTGCTGAAGTCGGTTGTTGTGATCTCCTCAAACTCTCCCAATCCTTCCACCAGGTTCATGATCGAATCTCGCCATTGTGAAAGGGTGCCGATGACCACAACTTTCTTGATACGTTTTTGTTCGCTTCCCATTTGGCAATATGCTCCCATTTGTCGGCTCCATGAACCGTGTGTGTACAATATCACAATTTGATTGTCCTGTAAATAAAAAACGCCCGTCTGGGCGGGGGTGCCCAGACGGCTGAATTCATGTGCTTAGGAGTATTCATTGTAGCCGCTCCTCAGAGAGGCTGCGAGGATTATCTCGTTGTCGCGGGTTATTTTGTCCTCCTCGATTTCATCCGAAATTGTATCCAGGGCGCCGACAAAGGTGATCTGGAGTTGTGCTGCCTTTTCTGTCACGATCCGGCAGAGCTCCCCCGGTTCCTTCTGCGACCTCTTGAGGAGATTGCACCAAAGCTCCAAGATGCTATAGCTCTGCTCGGCTATTTCTAATTTCGAGTAAACCGCGTGGCAGCCCAACCTCATTAGGTGCTCACGCACTGACTCTCTATCATCGGTGCCAATGATTGGGCAGTGGGGGTCATGGAGAATATTTACTACAATATCCTCTTCTATCGAATCTTTGTTGAGCCACCCGCTAATGACAATTGTGCCGTAGACATTGGGCATGCGGCGTGATAGGTGAAGAAGCCTCTCTTTGTTGCCGATAATCCCTACCCTGACGTTCTTGGATGGAGACCCGAAAATCTTTGAATATAAGAGGCTTGATCCAATGATCAGAATTCTTCTTTGCATAATTCCCTCCATGCTCAGACGCGAGCTCGAGGATAGATTACACTATTTTGCCCGATAAGACAATATTTCTATAATTCTGGAAAATAAAAAAATGGTCCACCCAGCAATGCAGCAGGTGAACCTATGGCATGGCGATGACAAATTCGTCATTAAGCCGCTAATAGCGGCGCTAGCTTTTCCGCAACTTCTTCCAAAGAGAGGTCGGGATATTCTCTTTCCTCGGGATCTTCCCAGATCTTACTGCCTCCTAGTAGCCTTGCGATGTAGCTGTTGCTGTTTAGATTGTTCGCACAGGCTTCAATCGTTCCTGCGTAACCGCTTTTACGCAACTGCCTTATTGCTAGGCCGATATTAGCAGGATTTTTGTCGCTGTACAGCCATAGTAGGTCGACAAATGTGACTCTAATCGCTTTAATGTCAATCTTTGCTAGCTCTGATCCGGTCTGCGCAAAGATTACATTATCATCACGTAGGTGAAGCGCTTCGGCCAACCCCCTAAGGTAGTTTAACCTACTTCCAATCATTAGAACTATCATAGTCTTAACTCTCCTGCTCAGACATGAGCTTGATGATACTTTACACTATTTTTACACGCAAGGCAACGCATCTGTGATTTTGGCAACAAAAACCAGCTCCGCCAACATACGGCGGAGCCTGGGTTTCCCTCCCTGGAATCCACGTGCATCCGTGCCAGAGTAGAGAGTAGCATCTTTAGATCTATTGCGAATTATAATATTTTATAGCTTTTTGGTTTGTGTAAAGTGAGGAATGTGTGCGGCCGCTGCTAGATCCAGCGACCGCACAGAGAATAGTTGGAGCAAACTCCTATCATTTTGGAAGCAGCTCCATGGCCACATTAGCCATTTCATCTTTCTTGCAAACGCGATGGCTGTTTGAAGGAAGCTGTAGGCCTGTCCCAACCAATTGGCCGGTAAAATCCGGGTCTCCAATTATGACCTGGACCAGCTCCTGTGCTTCGCAAGATCCAGACTCCAGATCGCCGTCCAGAAACACGATTGCAATATTCTCCTTTTGCTTCTGGAACATCTCCTCGGCGTCTCTGATGGTATGAGCCATCAGGACAGTGACTCCTGGTCTGTCGGCGAACAGATCAGAGAGTTCCTCGTCCGGCCAGCTTTCACCGGAGATGACAAGGATGATTCTGTCTTGAGGTATACTTAGTCGACTCAGTATTTCTCGTTTTTGTGTCAACTCTCCTTCACGAAGCTCCTTCATCAAAGAAGGCAAGCTCACTTCTTTCCCCTCAAAGCTTTCCGTAAGTTCCTTCAGTTGTGCCGCTTGTTCCTTTCTCATATCTGCTCCTCCTGTCCAAATTGAGCTCGAGGTTATGGTATACTATTTCTAAATATTAGGCAATTAATAAGAATGTTTCTCTCTAAACCGCCAGAAAATTTTAATCCTATAGAAGTAGTCGGATGCTCGGTTGAACATAATGGAGAAATTCTTTTGCTTTTAAGGCAAGATCACAAAATTGCTCCTAACCAGTGGGGTGAGCCGGCTGGTAAGGTTGAAAGCGGTGAAAATAAGTTTGAGGCGATGGCAAGAGAACTGTATGAAGAGACGGGAATATTAAAAAATAGAGAAGATATAATTTTTAAGGCAACATTTTTCTTTCGCCATGAACACGAGGATTTAATCTATCATAGTTTCGTTCTCAGACTAAATAAAAAGCCGAAAGTGAAAATCGATAATAGCTGCCATAAAGAGTACAAATGGATAACAAAAAAAGAAGCCTTAAATCTGGACCTTGTCCATGATCTTAACTTCTTGATTAATAAATATTCGTAGCACTTATTTTTTGGGGGTGAAGCAACCGCTTAGGATTAATCGGTTGCTTCAGGGTAGAATAATTGCGTTTCTCTAAGCCGCAGACAAACAGTCGGTTATCTGGCAGGACACTATTGCCATGTCGCAACCAGCTTCGACATATTTACGTCTAGCCCTATCGACGGGGGAAACAGCGAAGATCTGATAGCTTTCCTTGTGTGATCTAATGAACTCGAGCCGTTCAGTTTCATCATCCAGCGTTCTACAGTCAAGCAGAATCAGATCAATAGACTCTTTGGCCATGATCGTCTTTGCTCCTCTTATAGATCTGGTGATATGCACGATAGCACCTTTTCTTCTGAATGGTCGTAAATCTTTGTCATTAATCATGCCACCCAGAATGTCTAAAATCAGTACTCGCAACTTCACATCCTCCTTGAATTGGTCTGCTCCTCAGAGCTAAATTATAGTACAATATTTTCTCGATTTATGCAATAAAAAAGAAGAGGTGATCGTCGTTGATCTCCTCTTCGGCTTAAGAACGACTGTCTGCTCATTTGAACATGAGCCCCAAAATCTGCCAGCCTTCGGTTCGTATTCCGCGGTTGCTTTGCTCTTCTTTAGGATAATGAACATCGGTCCACCAGCTGGTTCGCCCTCCTGCGTCCGGTCCGACATTGCGTCGAAGCGTGTCAAAGATCCCGCCCTTGTGGGTCTGTAGCTCGACTACAATGACCAATTCCTGGAACTTGTCTCTATCTCTCAAAAAACAGCCAATGATCTGGATGTCAGTGAAGGTCTGGACTCTTTTACAGCTATCCTTCGCAGTGATATGACATCTCTTGCCGACGAGTTCATCTGGTAGGCCTAAAGCGACTAAGCTCTCTCTTAATCTGGATATTGCCATCTCAACACCATCCTCTAAACTCCGCTCTGGAAGCGGTAATAGAGTTATGCTATAATATTTCTTACCCTTATGCAATAATTTTAGCTATGGTAAAAGCAAGTTACAAAAATTTATACAAATTAATTGCAGCCGAATTTATGTGCGGGCTCTATTTTGCTGTTCCGATTCAAACTTTGTTTTATGCTGCAAAAGGTTTATCCTTCACTCAAATTATGTGGCTGGATTCCATTCTTCTTATAGGTCTAATGATTTTTGAGATACCGACTGGAATATTCGGCGACAAGATCGGCAGGAAATGGAGCATCGCTTTCGGCGCTCTAATTCTTAGTTTGTCTTGGATTCCCTTCTTTATGGCTGACACGAATTTTTATTTGTACGGATTATCATTTTTCTTAAGCGGTATAGCGATCGCTTTCTATTCTGGGGCAGAGGAGGCATTTATTTATGACGAATTAAAAAGCTTTGGCCAAGAAAGCAAGATGCAAAAATTCTTCGGATATTATAATGGTGCAAGAATACTAGCCGTAGCAATTTCCAGCCTGATCGGAGGCTTTCTAGCTGTTCGTCAGGATATGAGTTCTTTTTTGCTTCTTTTCAAACTATCGGTTATTGGTGAGATTATCAGCTTTCTTGTCCTTACAACCTTAAAAGAGCCGCCACTTTCGGAAATCGGACGAAAAAGAGAACACGCTCCAGAGAAACCTTTGACATTATTTAAAAACGGACTAACTTTATTAAAAAATAATTCAGATTTGCGCAGAATAGCCCTTCTATCTATTTGCAGCGGTCCGTTTATTTACGTTATGGTTTACGCCTTTCAGCCATATTTTAAATTGGCCCATGTTCCGAATGTTTGGTTTGGCATTGCAGTTTCTATCGCCTCATTATTATCGATGGCTTCAACTGTTTTTGCCCACAAGATTGAAAAGTGGTTTGGGGTTGAGAAGGGAATGCTTATAGTTACATTTATTCCAGCTTTTATCTGGCTTTTAATGGGGATTATATTCAACCCGATTTTTGCAGTGGTGCTTTATATATTACATACCGGATTTAGTGGCGTTAGGCTTCCGATATTTTCCGATTATCAAAACCGTCACATCGAGAGTTATAATCGTGCCACGGTTCTTTCTATAATTTCACTTATGGGTAGCTTGTTTAATATAATAATGAGACCAATTTTTGGGCGGTTGATCGATATAAATTTAAGTTTAGGATTTATTACTATTGCTGCCGTCATAATCATTGGTTCTTTAATGTTTAGAATCAAAGAAAAACATATTGTTAAATTCGAGCCGTATGACATATAAAACTCATCTATCAACCGGGCTTCTTTTTTCTTCAATCGTTTTTTTGCTGATTTATAAAATAGAGTTGTCTCCGGCGTTAGCTTTTGTTTTAATTATTTCTACGGTTTTGGGTTCAAGCGCTCCAGACCTAGACACGCCGACAGGGGAGCTTTGGCATAAAGTTCCCGGCGGATCGCTTATTTCTCGAATTGTCCATCCGGTTTTCATTGGAGGCCATCGTCATTTGTCGCACTCAATCATTGGATCAGGAATATTTATCGGATTATTTTATCTGTTAGTAAGATTAATTCATTTTGGTCCCTTAATACTTGATACAAAATACTTAATACTAGCTTTCGGCCTTGGCTATTTTTCTCATATTTTTTCCGACATGTTTACAGAAGCCGGAGTGCCCTTATTTTTTCCGCTTGGCTACCATTTTGGCATTCCACCTATAGAAAAAATGCGGATCAAAACCGGCCGCTGGTTTGAAAATTTAGTTATTTACCCAGTTATAAACTTAGCTCTAATATTAGTGATCTATAGCTATATCAATAAATAATCCTTTCTTATAAGAGATCAACTCTCCCAGAAAAGAAAATTTACTTTTTCTTGTAGCTTTTTTTTTAATATTATGCTATGATTTAGCCAAGTTAGGTCGAGACTTAATTAAAAATTTTTATTTTATGATTTTAGTTAGAGAGTTCTGGTTGACGTAGTAGTAAGCGTGATGATAAAGAGCATTGGAGTTCGGCTTTCCGAAAAAAATGTCTCTAATATAAAATCTAAGAAGGTAAGATGGATCAAAGAGATAACAGAGACAGAGTTTTCACTCCTGCAGAGCCAAATCCAAGACTTTTTATTGGTGGCTTAGCTTGGGCAGCAACAGATGAAGACCTTAAAGACGCTTTCTCATCTTTCGGCGAAGTTGTTAGCGCTTCTGTAGTTCGATTCCCAGACACTGGTCGTTCTAAGGGATTCGGATTTGTAGAATATTCTTCTACAGAAGAAGCACAAAAAGCAAAAGACGAAATGGATGGAAAAGAACTTCAAGGTAGAGCAATCAAAATTGACTTTGCTAGACCAAGAAGAGAAAACAACGACAGAGGCTAATTAGCCTTTAGCGTTTATTCTAAAAAATACCTCCGTTTCACCAAAAAAGTGTACGGAGGTATTTTTGTTATCCACAAAAAAAAGAGCTTATCCCCAGTTGAATAATACCAGTGGGGGGTATATTGTGGAAAGGCGGGGGTATCAGAGTGGATAAGCTAACTTATCCACAATTTCTAAATAATTGACTATCAGTGTTAAAGATCAGTGTTGTTATGAAGCATCAAAATATCTACAATCGGTTAAGGAGGATTGAAGGACAAATTCGAGGTATTGAGGATATGGTGAGTAAAGATCGTTCTGAAGAAGATCTTCTGATCCAGCTTGAAGCGGCAAAATCATCTTTGGCTTCGACAATTATTTCATTAATAGAATCAATGTTAGAAAAGGATTCCGAAGGTAAAATCACCATTAACGAATCAAGGTTACAAACAATTTTGAGATTTATTAAACAATAAACTGTCAAGTAAAAAAGTTAGACTATTTATTGTTCGAGACTTGTCGAGAACTATGGTCATAGACTTCTCGCCATGCCTGCATATTGGCAGTCAAGATTGAAAAACATAATTAGATCTACAAAACAAAAACCCCTCGCATTCACAGGGGTTTTTGTTATTAATTAAAGTGTCTTTGTTTCTTTAGAATAATTTGTCGCCGTACATTGTACCAATGGTTAGAGCTAGTACAGCTACTAAACTCATTGAGATGGCTTCATAAGCCTTAAGGTTTTCATGATCTACATGACATGAACCAATTCTTGCAACTTCTTTGTTTAATTTTTCTTTCATTTTGTTTATCCCGTTTGCTCTGCGAAGCAGTAGCTAATGGGATCCTTTCTTGTTTAATTTGTTTTTGTTTCTTCCGCCAGCTGGCGGATTAATTAAATAATCAATTTCAAATTATATCAGTATAACATACCAAACCATAATTTGTCAAGGGGTAAATCGTTTTTTATTAAATTTTGTGCTCGAGATAGACAAAAGAATAGAGTAAATTTTGAATTTCAAGTCAATTATAGTATAATTATGCTGTATAAGTAAGTAATAGAGGAATCGGAAAATGAAGAAGATTTTTATAGATGATGACCTTTGTATCGGCTGCGGAGCTTGCGAAGGCACAGCCCCTGATCATTTTGAATTGGGAAGTGACGGTAAGGCCCATGTTAAAAAACAATATAGCGAAGAAGACAAAGATATTATTAAAGAAGCAAAAGACGGATGCCCGGCAGGGGCAATTGAAATAAAAGAAGCCTAAGACAAAAAATAACAAAGAGGAGTGCAGTGGAGGGAAGCGCTAATATAGGACTACTATTTTTTAATTGGTGGTATACGGAAGCCTATAGCCGTCTTTTTGCTTTTATCAAACATTTCTATGCATATCTATATGATTTATTCTCAATAAGATTATGTTTTAAAACATTTCTTTCTCCATGGAAAAGAGACCAAATTGGCTACCAAAATCTAAGTCTTCAACAGCAATTTCAAGTCTGGACTTTAAATTTAAGTTCGCGCTTTATCGGAGCTTTTATTAAGTTATTCACAATAATTACTTTTCTCTTGGTCTCGTTATTTTTTACCGCATTATCACTTCTCATAATTATTTTTTGGTTTGTCTATCCAGTGCTTCTAATTATCTTGTTTGTACTCGGATTTAGATATTTGTTTGGAGTTTAATTGGAGAAAAATTCTACTACATCAACATTAGAAATCAAGCCGGAGGGAACTCTCGTCGCTAGAGTCGCGAGGTTAGATAGTTTGGTGTCCAGCTTTCCCATAAAGACATTATTCTTTTTGATTTGGCTTTCTGGTTTCTTGGGCCTGGGGTTAATTATATTTTCACAATTTCAATTAGCTGAAGTGCCGTCATATTCTGTCGGGCTTTCTTATATTCTAGTCGCAATCACATTAGCTTATTGGTCGGCCAGAGCTTTTTACTTAGATAGGCTTAAGAATTATGATGTTGCTTCCGTCGCTGAAGCAAAAGATAAATTGGCTAAAGGGAAAACACTAAATGCTTTTAGTCTGTTTTCGCTCGAATTAGCCAAGACAACAAGCAAAATATTTTCGAAAGATTATTCTAAATTAACAACCAAGGATTTAGCAATATCAATATTAAATTCTTCTGACGCGAACTTTTTGCTTATTCGATTGGGAATAGGAAGAGAAACTTTACTAGAGGGGTTAAAGGAGTATCCAGGAGAATCAAAAGTGGCGGAAATTATCTCACAAGCTTTTGATGTGGCCGTCGCAGAAGGTCATGCTACGGTTGAAGTGGGGGACGTTCTTGTTTCACTTTGTCGATCGGACTCATTTTTTAAAGAAGTATTAAGTCAGCTTAAACTTGAGGTAAAAGACATTGCCAATGTGGTATATTGGCAAACTTCAGTAAAAAAAGAGATTAAAAATAAACATTTTCTCGATACCTCTCATCTTAAAATGAGTGGAGGAATTGGCAAAGACTGGGCTTTTGGATACGCTCCCTTCTTAAAGCAGTTTTCGGTCGATATGACTGAATCTTTGGCAAGAGGGAATTTGGGACTAAAGATAATCGGCCACGATCGCCAAATTGAGGAAATAAAAGAATCTCTTTTAAAGAGAAACGGCGGAAATGCAATTGTCGTTGGTGAACCGGGCGTAGGGAAAGAGACAACGATTTTAGGGTTTACTAAAAAAGTGTTGGAAGGCCAGACAAATTCTAATCTTGATTTTAAACATATTGTAAAGATCGATACCGACCTTCTCCTCTCCGGTTTGGGAGGTTTGGGTGATATTACTGAAAGAATAACCGGTATTTTCAATGAGGCGTCTTCGGCCGGGAATATTATCATATATATAGAAAATATTCAGAATTTACTGTCTTCAGACGGAGGAGCTGGAAAAGTTAATGCCGGGCAGGTAATTATTCCATTTTTAGAATCGCCGGAAATGCATGTGATAGGCACTTGCGACGTTGCCAGTTTTAATCGCTACATTTCCCCCAACGCTGGGTTGGTGCAGCATTTTTCCCGCATTACAATAGATGAGCCGAAGGAAGGTGATCTAGTCCGAATTCTAGAAGACACAGTGCCAATGATCGAATACAGAACCGGCTCAATTTTTTCCTATGAAGCGATTAGAGAAGCTATTTCTGCTTCAAAAAAATATATTATGGACATCCCAAATCCGGAGAAATCGATCGACCTCTTGGATGCAGTGTCGGCCAAAGTTGCAGGAGAACGCGGAAAGACGATTATCTTACCCAAAGATGTTTTGGAATATGTAAGCGAAAAATACAATGTTCCATCAGGAGATGTAAATGAAAATGAGAAGAAGAAATTACTGTCTCTAGAGAGCTTGATGCACCAGAAAGTTATCGGCCAGCATGAAGCAATTTCGGCGATTGCCAATGCTTTAAGAAGAGTTAGAGCTGGGATAACCGATTCAAAAAAGCCAATCGGATCCTTTTTGTTTCTTGGGCCAACCGGTGTTGGAAAAACCGAAACTTCAAAAGCTTTAGCAGAAGCATATTTTGGCGGAGCTGATCGGATGATTCGTTTTGATATGTCGGAATATCAAAACGCAGAAGATATTTATCGATTCATCGGTTCTGGCCAAGACGATATGCCAGGGGAGTTGACGACAGCAGTTAGAGAGAAACCATTTGCGCTGTTATTGTTTGATGAGCTAGAGAAGGCTAATAAGCAAATCCTTGATTTATTCCTTCAAATTTTGGACGAAGGTTTTGTTACAGACGGATCAGGTAGAAAGGTGATGTTCACTAATACCATAATAATCGCCACTTCAAATGCCGGCGCTAATTTGATTAGAGAATCAATAAAAAGTGGTGCAGAATATGACAAAATCAAGAAAGCGTTGATTGACTATTTGGAGAGCCAAAATATTTACAGGCCGGAATTCATAAATCGATTTTCCGGAGTCATCGCATTTTCACCTTTATCGCAGGAAGAGATAACACAAATCGCCGGCCTTATGATCGAGAAATTAAAGAAAACTGTTTATGATAATAAGAAAATCAAACTCGAAGTTGCTTCTGATGCGATCGTCACTTTATCTCAAATGGGATTTGATCCTCAAATGGGTGCAAGGCCAATGGCACGGACTATCGAAGAAAAAGTTGAAAATGTTCTTGCAACCAAAATCCTTTCAGGTGAACTGAAAAAAGGCGATACGTTTACAATAAACGCACAGGATATTAGATAAAAGCAAAACAACTATTTGCTGTCATTCCCGTCATTCGACTCTGAGGCCTAAGCCTCATCGCTCAGACTCGAAGAGCGAAGGCGGGAATCTACTAGGACATTGACTAAACATTTTTTATTAGATAAACCTAAGAAGCAGACCAAGCTTCGTTTTTTGGTTTGGTCTAGCACTTTTTAGGGAGGTGAATGCCGTGTCATCGGAGGACGAAAAGAGAGTAACTGAAATAGCATACGGGTTGCCGGTTTGCAGTGTGGTTAAGGAGTTATACCAGCAAAGGTGGAATATCAATTGGGATATGCCCCAATTCATCAAGTCGCACTTTTCTAATATTTCTCGTTCGGCGAGAATACAAGAAAAGATTGTTGAAAGGTGTCAAGCTGCATTCAATACTGGCCAGATCGATGCGAATAGTGCGGAGATAGTATTCAGCAAGACAGGATTGACTATATCGGTTCCGGGAAATGGCTGCTGGATTCTTTGCCGGTTTGATAAACATTTCTCTAGCCACAACATTGACAACGCCAGTCAAGCCTATGCTTTGTTGATTCTTTTCCAGATCACTCTTAGAGAAATCTATGAGTGTTGCATCTATTGGGTCGAGGACCCAGAGTTTTGCTTAGAGGGGGAGCCAACAGACAGAACTTATCATGTTACTCGGCCGGTTCAGGCCAAACCGATTCAGCTTTGGAGGGCGGAAGTAGACCACTATACTATTGGCGTTTTTCTTGCTCGCGACTTCAAAGAAGCCCAAGAAAAAGCGCTGATGATTTCGGCGGATGCAAATGTCGAGCCCGTTCACAATTCCGGAGATGTTTCGATTAACGGACTGCTTTCTTTTTCTGTCGAAGTTACTTTCGAGGATCAGGAGGTTTGTCCCAATCAAGTGCTGACTGTTTTGGCCTATGACGCCGATCAAGCTGAATGTTTGGCCCTAGAAAGCCTTTCGTCTCAACTGTCTTTATCGCCAATTGTACAAGTTCTTGCTCTAGATGAAGGCAAACCGCTCACTCCTTGCATCCTTCGTGAGAGCGGGAACTAAACGGAGATTTGCGATGAGTACTGTTAAACCCGCCATACTTCCTCTCGGTTGTATGGCGTTTTCTTTGAGATCATTTATTTATGTATATAAACCGGAGTGCCTATGCTAGTCCAGTTGTAGACTGTTTCGGCTGGGCCGACATCTAAACGAACACAGCCATGAGAAACAGGGGTTCCAAGATGTTCAGAAGTTTCTTTCCATGTATCGGTTTCCGGCAGCTCATGGATGCCCCAGCCGCCTTCTTTAAACTGTTCCCACCATGGCAACCACATACTATACTTATTAGACCAGTGCCTCGGGTTCTTGTCGTTTATAGTAAAAGTTCCAGTCGGCGTTTCCATACCAGGCTTTCCGGATGAAATTATAAAACAGTCGACAACAGCTGGTCCGTCTATTCGGCACAACTTTTGGTCTGTAAGCGAGATGTCTATATATCTGCCCTCAAAACGTCCAGGTATCACTCCTTCTGCGGGAAAAAGTTTAATATCATTTGGCGGGACTGTGTAAGTTGTCAGATTGACAGTAATCGAGTTGGTAGAATTTAATTGACTTTTAATCTGGCTTAAGGCATTGTTTTTATCTAAATATTTCCCTTCTTGCCCTTCTTCAATAACACTGCCGTCGTTTCCATTAATTTTTCTATCCTTCTTTGTCACTTCAAATTTCTTACCTATCTTGTTCAAATAGGCTTGAACATTTCCTTCATTCAGAGTAGCAGAGTATTGTCCATTATTTTCCACAAAGGAAATCCATGGTCCTATTTCAGCTTTGCTTGGTATAAAAGTAGTATCCTCATATTTTAAGGTAAACTTTTTCTCAAGTATTGATTTTGCATAAGCCCTTGCCGGCTCAAAATTGGCTGTTTTTATTTTTGGCAGAGTTTTTTGAGTTTGCAAGCTGATTATCTTAGAGGAATTGTCGTCGGCTAAAGCTAGAATTTTTTCAGTTAAATTACTTGCATCAACTGTCTGACCATCTTTTTCTGCAATTTCTTTAATTTCTCCATTTTCGATGGTTATCGAAGCATTTTGAGGTTCATAATTAAGTTGAGCAACAGCAACTTCCATGAATTTATTAAACTTTTCTTGATCAATCTTTGGCTCAACTTGAATATTTTTCTTTTTCCATAGAGTTTCCGTTGAATTAACAAGTTGGTTAAAAAAAGTATCGCTTCGCCCCACTTTATATGAATCCTGGATTATTTTATCGACATTGAGTGTTAGGCCGGTATCTGATACCTTGGTTTTAATATCTTTGGTATCGGTTTTTAAAGTAATCTCATCATTTATTACGCTATCGAACTTTTTTTGCAACAAAAAAGAAGCTTGGGTTTTAGTCTTTCCAGAGAGATCAATATTTGACACATATACATTTTTATATATCTTTCCTGCATAGGCTTGCTGATAGCCGAAGAGAGAACTAGCTGTTATTAAAATTACTCCAAGGAAAGAGAAAATACTCCATTCCAAAATCTTTTTTGTTTTGGTTAGCATTATTGCCCCTGTTTTTATATACGTTAAAATTTTACCATTTAAAATCCAGTTGATCAATTGTCTGTTCATACAAGATTTACTCCTCGATCGGTTGTTAACTTTCCT
>JAMCZZ010000023.1 GCA_023484645.1 Patescibacteria group bacterium | reverse complement strand
ACCGGCATGGACAGCCTTAGCTACTTTCTCCGTGGCGTCTATAGTTTTATCAAGCGCAACTGCTGGCGATCCGGCTATTTTTTCTAAAACATCTTTTGGCACTTTCACCTCCTCCAGTTGAAAAAACTATGGATTAATTATTTTAGAATTGATATCAACTTTTTCCAATTTTCAATACTCAATTCTTGAGCTCTTACATTTTCGCTAAATCCTATTTGTCTTATTATATCAGAGGCGGTTTTCTTAGTGATAAGATAACCTGCGGATAAATTATTAGCCAAAGTTTTTCTCCGAGAAGCGAAGCCTATGTGGACCAAACGGAAGAAAGGTCTTTCTTCCTCAGAACTGAGAACTGGGAGTTGAGAACTTAATACTATTTTCAAAATTGCCGAATCTACTTTCGGCGAAGGAAAAAAAGATTCTTTTGGCACGATGCCAACTATCTCTGGCTTACCATAAAGCTGAACTGAAACGGACAGCACAGACATCTCGCCCGGCTTAGCGCAAATTCTTTCCGCCACCTCTTTTTGGACCAACAAAACTATCGACTCCGGCTTATTCTCTGCTGTTAAAAACTGTTCGATGATTTTTGAGGTTATGTAGTAAGGAATATTGGCAACGACTTTATACTTCCTGCCTCCGACGATTTCATTTAAGTTAAACTTTAATATATCAGCATTTATAATTTTTAAATTACAATTTTGATCTTTGATTTTTGAATTTTGACCTAAAAGCTCAGAGAGCTTTTTATCCATCTCAACAGCTACTACCTCCCCAGCTCGCTTAACCAGCTCAGAAGTTAATGTCCCAACTCCCGGTCCAACTTCAACCACAATATCATCTTGTTTCAATTCGGCAGCCTCAATAATTTTATCCAAAGCCTCTTTGCTAATTAAAAAATTCTGCCCCAGGCCTTTCTTCGCCCATAAACCTTTTTGCTTTAAATAAGAAAGTAATTCTGATTTATTTGTAAAATCCATGAAATTATATTAATTTACCGGGAAGTCAGAGTGCTTAGTCTCAACTGCTCTAGCTTGATGATCGTTATTTTCATCTGCAATAGCTGCCAAATAATCGCCTTCTCGTCCGACAAAGTCTTTTTCAAGAGGTAAAACTTTTTTTAAATTTTCTTCTTGCTCTGAAATATCCTTCTTGATTTTCAAAGTTTTGGCTTCCACTTTAGAAGATTCTTGCTCTTTTCTTTTTTTAAATAATAAACCAAAAATTCCTTTGTATGCCCCCTCTACCTGCTCTTGTTCAGCCTCAGCCTTCTTTAACTTTTCTTCCAGTTTTGTAATGTTGTGTCTAATCCCTTCGGAGCTGCCTAGAGACATTATCGTGCTTCTAGCATCTTTAAATTTTTGGTATTTAAGCGCAGCACCGGAAGACTCTTGAGCACTATCTTTCTTGGCAAAGTCATCGCCTATATTTTGTTTTAATTCTTCAATTCTTTTTTGAGTTGATGTTTTGTCTTCGACGGCAGTTTTATCGCCGTCAGGATACTCCCTATCAACAATTTCACCCACAAGTGAGTCTTCCTCCGGTGTTAGCCTTTTTTTCTGATCAGACACTGCTTTTGCTTCTTCTGTAATTTGAGCAACTTCCAACTTTCCGATCGAATCCGTACCTTCACCATCGCCCATATCTCCTTCATGCTCTCTCATAACACCTCCCAGTGCAAAATAAGTTAATACACCTTCTCTAGTCTAACATTTCCAATAGTTCCCTGTCCAAGAGTGGCGCCCAGAGCTTGAAACGCTGCGGTTGAAAGATCAACTATCCTCCCAGACGTTTTAATCCCGCCGCCTGAGGTAGTAATTTCAACACTCTTACCGTTTGCCAAATTAACTACACGCACCTTGGTGCCTCTAGGCAAGATATTACAAGCTCCAATCATCTGATTAGAACTAACATACCAGCTAGCCTCTCCTGTGCCATAACTTACAATTTTTGTACCGATTGTCAGCTTTTCATCGACTGGAGGAGTGTCGACCTCTGTTTTTTTAAGTACTCTTGTTTTTTCTTCGCCGTCTTCTCTCGTCACTTCATAGTACAAGTTACGCTTACCAAGTTTCCCTTTCTGATCAACCTTTGTTAAACCTTTTTCTAAATTTGGATCTTCTTTTTTAATAGTCTTATAGTTAATCGGTTCCGACTCAATAATAGTTGTTTTAGCCACTCTAATGATATTAATGTTCATGTTTAATTCTAGCGGAGTGCTTGGGGAGAAGTTAATTTTATCGTCCTGCCCCAGTTCAATTTTATTTTCACTTAAAAGGTCGCCAACAGTCTTGGTCCAGCTCCTGGTAACAAATTCTTTTTTGCCATCTTTAATTTTATAATCCGGAGCCCGATATAAAGTGATCTTTCCGCCCATTCCCATATTTAACGATGGAAATGAAGAGAACCGGTCTTCTTCGTAAGGATTTACGCCGATCGCTTTAGATATCAAAAAAAGATCGCCTTCTGCACTGATCCCTTTTGTTTCTGATATTTTTTCGCCACGCGCGCTTATTTCTTCAATAATATAAGGCCGGCTTTCTCTATCTACATTGCTTTGTTTATTTACAGGCATGTCAGATGAAAGATTTGATGCAGCAAAAACTGGCAGAGCAATCCCAAGTAAAAGATTTAAAATAAATTTCATAGATAATATTTTAGCTCATTACAACCGATAGTCAATTCATTGGTTGACAAAATTCGATAAACGTGTTAAATTGGCATAAGCAAAAGGAGGTATGACATGGAGCATTTGAGTGTGACTTTAGATAGCAGTCTTACAACTATTGCACTATTACTTGTCTTCATCGCCAATTACCTTGGCCACATTGCAAAGAGCCTGGGAGAAATTGCTAAGAACAGAAAACCGAAAGACGACCAGTCTTAACGCAAACATTACTACGCCGTCCGGCATCCGAGCCAGGCGGTCTTTTATATCTCATCCAATAATTCTTCTGGGATATTTTCTATAAATCTCGAGATCTCGTTAGACTGAAACCGGCCATAAATATTGCGCTCTCCTGCATAAATAAAATACAGCCTCTTCTTTGCTCTGGTTATCCCGACATAGGCAAGCCGCCTCTCTTCTTCCATTTCACTTTCGTCTATGAGCGATCTTGAATGCGGAAAAATGCCTTCCTCTGCGCCCACGATGAAAACCGTATCGAATTCCAAACCCTTGGCTGAATGAAGAGTCATTAAAGTTACAGCATCGCTGTTTTGATCTAATGAATCCGTATCCTGAACTAAAGCCACCCGCTCTAAAAACCGTTCTAAATCACTTGAGGAATCTTCGTTAAGAAACCGATCTCTACCTTTTAATTCCTCTTCTGCCACTGTCATAAGCTCCTGAATATTTTCCCATCTTCCTTCCCCTTCCGGAGAACCATCAAGTAAAAAATTCTTATAACCAGTTTTGATTGCAATATACTGAATTAAATCATCAAGTCTCATGTCCTCCGCCTGCTCCCGCAATTCTTCAACTAAAATCAGAAAGTCAATTAATTTTTTTGAAATTTTAGAATTTTGAATTTGTTTAGGATTTAGAAATTCGGATTTAGAAATTTCTCTTATTTGCGCTAGTGTTTTTTCTCCCAATCCACGCGAAACACAAGTCGCCGCTCGATTAAAAGCTTCAAAATCAGATGGATTTTGAATTACCCTCAAATAAGAGATGATATCTTTAATTTCTTTTCTTTCGTAGAAACGAACTCCGCCAACAACACGGTATGGAATATCGAACCGAAGCATCGCTTCTTCAACCGCTCGGGATTGAGCGTTGGTTCTATATAGCACACAGAAATTATTATAAATATTGTTCGAAGCCATCGGCTGAGAACTTCTCGCTCCACTCGAAGAATATTTTTTTGCCAGCGATCGAATTTCCGTGCAGACAAACTCCGCCTCTTCTTTTTCGTTTAAAGCCTTATAAACAGTTATCGGCAAACCATCAGAATTTTCGGTCCATAAAGTCTTGTCAGTGCGAAGCCGATTGAACTTAATTACCTCGTCGGCCGCAGCCAAAATCGTTTTGGTCGAACGGTAATTCTGTTCAAGTTTTATAACTTTGGTATTTTTGTAGTCTTTTTCGAAATTTAAAATATTTTTAAAATTCGCCCCTCGCCAACCATAAATTGCTTGGTAATCGTCGCCAACAACCATGATGTTTTTGTGCTTCTCCGCCAAGAGTTTAGTCCAGAGGTATTGCGCCTGATTAGTATCCTGATATTCATCGACCAAAATATATTTAAATTGGTTTTGATATTTTGCAAGCACTTCAGGGTTTTGCTGGAACAAAATTACGCACTGCATCAAAAGATCATCAAAATCCATACCGTTTGCTTCTCGCAAGTATAATTCATACTTTTCATATACTTTTGCCGTTACCGTTTCAAAAGGCGAATTGACATATTTTTTATAATCTTTAGCAGTTAAAAGTTCATTTTTGGCGCCGGAAATAAAGTATTGGACTGATTTTGGAGAAAAATCTTTCGGATCAATGTTAAAGTCTTTCATAATACGCTTGATGATTGAGAGTTGATCGCCTGAATCATAAATTGTGAAACTTCGTTCATATCCAAGTAAATGCGCTTCTCGACGCAAAATCTTTACGCAGACAGAATGAAAAGTCCCCATCCAAGGCAATCTTTGATTGCCAGTTTGTATCTTGTTTCTTATATCTTGGTTATTCTCAAGCAATCGTCCAATTCTATCGGACATTTCTTGAGAAGCTTTATTTGTAAATGTAACTGCCAAAATATTAAAAGATGAAATTTTTTTCTCTTGGATTAAATAAGCAATCCTATGGGTCAGAGTCTTTGTCTTTCCGCTTCCTGCTCCAGCAAGAACAAGAAGAGGGCCTTCCGTAGTTAAAACTGCTTCTTTTTGTTTTGCATTTAAATTTTTCAATGAGTCATTCATATTTGTATTAATTATGAATTAAAAAAAATGTTGCTATTCGTAATCAGTTAAGATTTGTAATCGATATGGGCTTATTAATTTTAGCAACTTAAAAAAATAATGGCCAGCCTGATTTAGTTCTCAGGCCGGCCCAACGCAGCATTCATTCAGAGATCCCGAGTGCTCTGAACTGGGTCGCTCGATCATCTGATCCTGTCAAAAGTGGTTTAGAGCAAGGCTTCTTCTTGTCCTCCACCGGCTTCATCCCAGCGCCAAGCTTCTTCTGCCTAAGACAGTTCTGACAAATTCGCCCGATTGATGGACTACCGCAGTTTACACAAAACAGCATTCATCCCCCTCCTTTCTACCATTTTTTGCTGATAAGCCAGCCAATCGCCTCGTCAAAACTGAACTTCCCTGCTAAGCCGACGAAGATATCGAGCCACGCCTCTTCGGAAACAAACCGATCTTTGGGAATCCTTCTCAAGGTGTTACCCAACAGTTCCTCCGCATACCTTTCCGTTTCGAAAAAACGTTGGTTTGTTCCCCTGTATCCGCTCGATACGAGCCAACGGGCCGTTTCCAAAAAACCCTGCCGGCCCGTCAACCGAATGAATGCACTTTTACGCACATTCTCCAAGTAATGGTGGTGATCAATGACAACACACTTTAATTGCGTGTTGTCCATCCTGTCCAAGTTCAGCTTGTCCGAAGATAAAGAGACTGCAATCCTCATCGAGCCACCTCCTTTTGGACTTAATAAGAAATTATCAAAATACAAAAAATAGATCAAATAATTGATCTTACGTCCCCATTTTTTGGAAAAAGGAATCCCTTAGGACAGTTGTCCCTCGGGTACGCCATAAAGGCGCGGGATAGGCCGCTTAGGCAGCGGCTGATGTACTTGTGATGGCCCGTTGTAACACCGGCGTCATGTGTCTGCTGCAAAGTTCGCTTGCCTTTTCTGGGCCAACCAGACATATAAGCTCTTTGTAAAGCCTACAGACCTCTTTTTCCTGTTCGCTCGACGAAAACATTCTCCCAGAAAAAGCTCTTATCTTGCTAAGAATGCCTTCCACTCTTTCCTCTACTGTAACCTCGCGCCGTCGCCCACATGCTCTCAGAATCAAGGCTATTGCCTGGCTAATAATACCTTCTACTCTTTTCTTCATTCCAGTCACCTGTCGCCTCCTGCACTTCAGATTTTTGGCATTTTTATTATTATACCAAACCATCAAAAAACAAAAAAGTGGATAAGTTTCCCAATGTCATTCTGAACTCGAACTTAGTGGTGAAGAATCCAGCAAAGCGTTTGATATTATGCTTGTTTGAGCTCAATTCTATTGACAAATTTAACTTAATATTATATAATCTCAAGACTTCAGGATTCAGTAATCTTGAGTTCTGGAGATGAAAAAGCGCAGGCGACATAAGGACGCCGGCTAAGGAGAACAAAAATGCGCAGTGAAGAAATAATGCTCTATCAAAAAGCGGCAGAAGTATTTATGCCGCATGTAGAACCCAACTGGCATGATAGATTTAGCTACTGTGCTAGTCACCGGTTCGTGCCAAATCCAGTACCTTGCGCAGATACCGATCTTTCAGATCGTGGTCTTGATGACTGGGCATACTACGCTGAAACAAGTGTGACCAACTGTATGGACCATGAGAGATTCCGCCGGTTTTGCGAGAAATTAGATATAGTGTCCATTCTCAAAGAAACAGGCTGGAACGTTAAGGAAGGGAATGCTTTGATTGAGAAGAGATCAAAGTCACTTCTCCCTTAAATACAGTAACTCCCCTGATTCACTGCTAACGACAAGATAGCGCCAAATACACCTATCCAGTGGCAATGCTGACACACATACATTGTCTAGTTGACAGCTAGAAGAGCTGGTCTGGTTGGTAGAAACCAAATGTTAAAACTACCTGACTGCAGAAGTCGCGACCCTGCTACGAGGAACTAGCATGCAATCATCCGAGCCCCAGCTTTCAAGCTGGGGCTTATTCATTCTATAAATTGCTTTCCTATACAAAAAAACCCGATATTTCGTCGGATTTTTTTGATAGAGCGCAAATTGATTTGTGAACTAATCGGGGATAATTAAATTTAAATATTACCCGGTCACTTCAATTTACGCCCGTAAGAGGGGTCGCGACTTCTGCAGTCAGGTAGTTTT
>JAMCZZ010000034.1 GCA_023484645.1 Patescibacteria group bacterium | reverse complement strand
GGATCTTCAGAAAATAATAATAAGCTATTAAAATTTAACATATGGTGTATGTTACAGAAATAAATTAAGAATCAGACAAAGATTTTGTAAATGATTGGTAAGTGAGGTTAAAATGTTAATTAATTTGGGCGAAGAGGACGACGTAGTTTTTGCCGTAGGTTTTAGCGCACTTTGGACAAGTGGTGTAAGAAAAATAGAGTTTTTTTAATTCTTTGTTTTTACTTTTAATATACTCCTGCATTTCTTTTGCCCATTTGCCGGCGTCTTTATATGGTCCTTCAAAAACTTTTGTAAGGAATGTTCCAGAAATTTTTGACATTTCTGCTCCCGGTACATCTTTTGCTACATCTATATAAATATCAGATCCCCAAAGTGATTTTTCATCCGATAACATCAGCTGATATTCTGATTTAGCCTTAGCTTTTTCGATTAGCTCCATATTTTTGGTAATTTTCTTTCCCATATTTAGAGGAATATGAAGAAAACTTGTAACGTGGTCTTTGACAAAAATTTTATCTTTCCAGACAATTTACTTGTCTTCCCACGGCTTCGGGTCAAACGGTTCACAACACCCAGTCGATTTTACCTTTAAATCTGTCATAAATTTATTATACAACTAGCTTCCTCTTTTTGCTGTGGGATCAGGATTTTCTCCCCGACTTCACTATCCAGTAATTTTCAATTCCAATATTACTTTTTGTATTAATTGATACGGAATCAACTACAGTAGGATTGAATCCTTTGACCATTAACCATATTGCTAAGAACATCTCATTGGTAATAATTAAAATTAACATGACATCGAGCATAGTATAGGTAAGACCGACAATCTTAAATGCAGTTTTTACCAACAAAGCGAGGATGGCTATAGCTCCCCAGACAGAAATAAATTGAGGAACTAGTTTTGTTTTATATAACAGGTAATAAAAAACAAATCCACTGATAATGAAGGTACACAAATGTATCCCGTTATAAATCCAGTCACGCATAAACTGAAGCGAATTATTTAAGAAAAATATTCCCGCTGTAATCATCAATGTTCCCTCAAGAATTTTTAGCAAGAGATAGCTAAGTGATAATTTTTTATTGGATCTTTTGAAAAATGGGAACATAATCACAGCAATACCGATGACTGCCAGCCCACTAATAACATCGGAAATCATTACCAGCGGTTTGGAACTGGTTATCCCGCTCACCAAAACACCATAGGCTACAAGTATAAATACTCCTGCAAAGATTGCTTTTGTTTTATTATTGTATTTATTTATTTTCATACTTAGGCCATTTCCAGGCGTACCAGATAATCAAAAATAATAGTAAACTTTCTACAATAGTGCCAAAAATATAATAACCCCAAGTTTCTCCTACACAGGCACCCAACATGGTCACAAAATAAAAAATACTTACAATGATGTTAGTCCAACGATTTACTTTGGGTTTCAATACCAGAGATAGAAAAACCATTATGCTCGGAACAACTATGTATATAGTAGTTAAGAACAGGAATATTTGACTAACCTGAAAGACAAATACTTTCCCTGCCATTATTCCTTCGATAGTTCCAGGCTTGAACAATGAAAATATATCTACATATGCATATAAAAACATTACCGCTATCCACAACGCTGAAATCTTCAACTTTACATTTATTTTCACATCTTCCATTTCAACGGTTGTTTTGTTTGTATTCATTGCTTTCTCCATTGTATTAAATTTCATTACTGTGATTCAGGGTTATTACTACATATCCCTGTTTGCGCCCTTCTTCGACGTACTTGTGAGCCTGGGCTGCTTGTTCCAGTATAAAGCGCTTATTTATAATTATCTTGATCTTCCCCTTCTCAATCAACTCCTTGACGGACATTAAATCCTCAACACCGCAAGGTGCGATTGCACAAATTACTTTCTTGCTGCCGAATATTGAAGTCCATAACATTTGAAAAAGCTGTTTCATCTTGAAGCTGGATAAAAGATATCGACCCTTTTGCTTTAGGGAGTCTTTACACCGCGAAAACGAACTCCTACCTAAGATATCAAAAATTAAATCATAGGTTTCACCATTTTTTGTAAAGTCCTCTTTCGTGTAATCAATAACTTTATCTGCACCTAGAGATTTTACAAATTTTAATCTCGGACTACCACAGACGCCTGTTACTTCTGCTCCGAAGTATTTGGCAATCTGCACCGCGGCTGAACCTATCCCACCACTGGCTCCATTGATTAAAACCTTTTGACCCGGTTGCATATTCATTTTGCGCAATAAATTCAAGGCTATGATGGCTCCATAGGGTACTATAGCGGCTTCTTCATAGGTCATATTGGATGGTTTTATTGCCAAAACACTATTTTCATGCATACAAAGATATTCAGCATATGCACCAAAACTCGGTCCGGGAAATCCAAAAACCCGATCACCTTTCTTGAAACGCTTTACATCTTTGCCGATCGTCGCGATCTCCCCTGCAAACTCACTCCCCAGGATGGTTATTCTGGGTTGTCTAAGACCAAAAGTCATTTTTGCTATGAGCCAAAAAAGAAAAGGCATGTTGAATTTGTGAGGAGTGATTGCTTTGAAATTTCGCGCCGCAAGATCTCCATAGTTTACAGAGGTTGCGTGAACTTTGATAAGAACTTCGTGATCTTTTGGGGAGGGTTTCTGTATCTCTTTAAGCTGAAGTACTTCTGGGGGTCCGTATTTGGTATACACAATTGCTTTCATATCATCTTTTGAGTTATACGAAATATTCATTAAAACTTTATACAGACTGAGCTACTAGCATACGATCCGAGACTATTTAAAATAATATGACACTTAGCAAGCAGAATCGGCTTTTTTAGAGCTTACGGTCGATTAGTATCCAGTCTTGCTGCTGGACCTGGATTCGAACCAAGATAAACGGATCCAAAGTCCGTTGTCCTACCATTAGACGATCCAGCAATGCATATTCATTTTACCAAAATAAGATCGAGACTACAATTAAAATCTCATATAGATATGTTTCTTAGAACTCTTGGTATACTTTTATCATGGTAATAACGATCTTAGAAGGAGGAGTTTGTGAAAATTCTTCTGTTTTAGTCAATCAAGCCGGTCTAGTCCATTACCTTCAAATTTGATTCTTACTAAACTATAACCTTATTTTTATACTCAAAACATACTATTTAAATAGTTTATAGAAAGAGGTGAAAAGAATGGCTAAAATGCAGAAAAAGAGTATGGATAAGCCTGATGAGACACGAAGCTTCCCTAATGGTAAAGTTGAATTAGTCAAACTTGAAGGGGTAACTTTTGGGCTAGCTACATTTGAACCTGGCTGGAAATGGTCAGAATCGGTTAAGCCAATTGCTAAAACTGAAAGTTGTCAAGCTCCACATACAAACTATCATTTATCTGGAAGGCTGCATGTCAGAATGAACGATGGCACAACAGAGGAGTTTGGGCCAGGAGATATTGGTGTAATTCCACCAGGACATAATGCCTGGACTGTTGGAGGTGAACCAGCCGTGATGATCGATATTACTGGAATGATTAATTACGCAAAAGATATGTAGTTTCTCCAGTTAAAAGTGGCATATATTTAGTACCAACTAATTGGTTCAATAGCATATTCTTTTAGATACTCATTACATTTACTAAAATGATGGTTTCCAAAAAAGTTAGATACAGAATATGGGGAAGGATGGGCAGAAGTTAATACTAAATTTTTATTTCTATTAATTGACTCCCCTTTCTTTTCCGCATATTTTCCCCACAGAAGATAAACAATATGCGAACGATTAGTATTAAGCGCCTGAATGACTGCGTCTGTAAATTCTTCCCATCCCATTCCAGCATGAGAAGCTGGTTTGCCGGCCAGTACAGTTAGCACACTATTAAGCATGAGAACCCCCTGGCTTGCCCAGCGGGAAAGATCACCTGAAGAAGATGGAACAATTCCTAAGTCGTTATGAATCTCTTTATATATATTCTGAAGTGATGGAGGAAGCGCTACTCCATCGTTAACAGAAAAAGATAATCCGTTTGCCTGGTGTACTCCATGGTATGGATCCTGACCCACAATTACTACTTTAACCTTGTCTAAGGGACAAAGGTCAAATGCCCGGAAAATGTTTTTAGCGGGAGGATAGACAGTTGTTTTTATATATTGATCACGAATAGTTGTGGTCAATGAGAGCCAGTAGGGTTTATCAAACTCTGTTTTTAAAACTGCTTTCCAGGTTGGATCTATTTTTACGTTACTCATTTACTAATGATTATACTTAAAATAATATCATTGTATAATATGAAATAATGCAATATTTTGTTTATATTCTCCGTACGTCTTCTAATACCCTTTATATCGGACAAACAAATAATTTAGAAAAAAGAATAAAAGAACATAAAAGCAAAAACAGTAAATCTGCAAAATATGTAAGATCTTTTGCTTCTTTTGAACTAGTTTACACGGAGAATTATGATTCAAGAAGTAAGGCAATGAAAAGAGAATGTGAATTGAAAAAATGGCCAAAAACAAAAAAGGAAAACCTGATCAAAGGCATTAAAATACCAAGCAAAAATATTTGAATTTCTTAAATTTAGGAATATAATATACCAACATTCAAGTTATGGAATTAAATGAAGGACTAAAATTATTAATTTCTCTGGCAATTGGTGTTGTCATTGGACTTGAAAGAGAAAGAGTAGTTGAGAAATTAACAGATAATTTTAAGGATCAATATGCTCCTTTAGGTCTAAGGTCATTTTCGCTTATTGCTATTCTTGGCTGCCTAAGCGGATTAGTTATTGGCTCTTATTTGATCTTAACTATTTTGATCGGCGCAATTTTCGGGATGCTTCTTCTAGCCTATTATATTTTCCATACCTGGATTACCAGGGATATCGGCATTACTACAGAAATTTCTTTATTGTTTACTTTTATTCTCGGGTTTTTAATTGCTGTTGAGGCTTTACCGATTCAATTAATAATCGCTGTTGCTGTCATATTACTGTTTTTGCTGTCCAGAAAAGCAGAGATTAAGGATATCGTCAAAAATGTAAATAGGAATGAAATTAATGCTTTTGCCAGTTATGCAATCATTGCACTTTTGATATTGCCTTTTCTTCCCAATACCTCAATTACATTTTCTGATATTCCATTCATGGGAAGGTTGTTTGAAAGTTTTGGACTAAGTTTGGAAAGAATTAAGGATACCGAAATTATCAATCCTTCAAGGCTTTGGACAATTGTTGCTTTAATTACCGGCCTTGATTTGCTAGGCCACTTTCTGGAACGCACAATCGGGCAGAGTAAGGGTTGGTTGTTAACAAGCCTTGCAGGCGGTTTTATTTCGTCTACCGCCACCACATTAGCGATTGCCGGACAAAGCAAAAAGCTAAAAGTAGTGAATCCTCTGGTTTCATCTGCCATATTTTCCAATATGGCAAGTTTCTTTCAGATAGCAATTATAATTGGAGCAATTAACAGTGAATTATTAAGCCAAAGTATAATTGTTATTATTCTTTTAATTCTGTCTTCGCTTGGAACAGGATTATATTTTTATTTTAAAAGAGAAAATGAAATTGAAGACGGACTGAGTGAGACTAAGAAATCTCTAAAAGAAAAGCAGATTATTAATTTAGGTCTTGCGTTAAAATTTGCATTAATCTTTCTTGTTATAAGATTGTTATCAAAAATTTCACTTGAATTCTTCGGTTCATCAGGTTTCTTAATCACAACGGCGCTTGGTGCATTAAGCGGTCTTGATGCGGTCTTAATCAATGCGGCAGAGCTAGCCGGAAAGAGCATAAACTACAATTTAGCTGTATTAGCACTGATTTTAGCCAATGCAGTTAATCTAATCTTGAAGTCGGTTTATAGTTTCATGCAGGGAAGCAGAGAATTTGCCTGGAAATTTTTAGGCTCAATGGCTTTTATAATTGCAGCATCTTTAGCTAGTGTGTTTTTAAGCTAAACTTTTTAGCGAATTTTTTGTTTGATTATTTGATTGATTGAAGATAAGGTTTCTTCTTTCTCCCTGGTTGAGATAAAAAGAGGCGAGAAGTTTTTATATTTTTCGACAAAAGATTCTTTGTTAAGGCTTGGGACGAGATCAATTTTATTAAACACATATACAACATCACCTGTATCTCTTCCCAGTTCTTTTAGAATATTGTTAACTACTTCTATTTTAGTATCTATTTCTGCATCTGAAACATCAATTATATGCAGCAATACATCGGCATTTATAGATTCCAGAAGTGTAGATTTAAAAGCGCTAATCAGAAGAGGCGGTAAATCGCGGATAAAACCAATCGTATCGGTTACCAAAACTTCCGTATGTAAATCCTCAATATAAATTTTTCCGACACTGCTGTCCAGCGTTGCAAACAGTACGTTTTTTGCCAGATTCTTTTTTCCTGTTAACAAATTAAATAACGAGGTTTTGCCTGCATTTGTATAACCGACAATAGAAACAGTTTTAAATCCGGCTCTTTTTCTTCTATCCAATTGTTGCTCGCGGCTTTTTGTGATTTTTTCCAGCTGGTCGGTAATTTTTTTCTTTTCGTCTCTCCAGTGACGTTTCATAAGTTCGGTATTTGTTTCACCTACTCCCAGAGTTCCGATTCCTCCTCCCTGGCGTGACAAAATAAATCCCATTCCGTAAATTCTTGGACCCATATAATTCATACGCGTTAGTTCAATCTGTAATTTTGCTTCCTGAGTTGCGGCGTGTTTGTCAAAAATATGCAAAATAAGGTCTACCCTATCCCAGACTTCTATATCGGGTTTTGCTTTCTGCAATTGCGTTTTTAGTGCGTGAACCTGGCGCGGTTTTACCATTCTATTTAGAACAACCACATCGATTTGTTTTCCTTTTATCTTTTGTGCAACTTCTTCTACTTTCCCTTTTCCGATATAGGTTGCATTGTTGGGTTTTTCCATTTTTTGGATTATCCTGTCAGGGATTTCTCCACCGACTGTTGCAATAAGCGACTCAAGCTCTTCTCCGATGCTTATTGATTTCTCGGCATCAATCCGTGGGTTAACTACGTGAATCGGTAATATCCGAAGTATCTTTTTTAAATTCAACATAATATTTACAGTGTAGTAAGCAGTTTTTGCAGTTCTTGTTTTAGTAACTTTATACTTTGCTCATCCGATAGTGAAGAGGCAAGCAC
>JAMCZZ010000010.1:2139-7454 GCA_023484645.1 Patescibacteria group bacterium | reverse complement strand
TTAGACGTTGCTTACCGGATATTGAGTCTCTCTGATAAATTAAACGAGGATTTATGCCTAATAAAATCCAAGGAAATATTCGGATCAAAAAATAAAGGCTACGTTATTGATTTGAGTAAACTGAGACAGGAATCAATGGTGATTTTATCTAAATATAGAAAAGATCTTCTGGGCCTTAGAGTTGATTTGGCGGACAGTAACATGGCGGAAAGCAGAGAATTACTTTCTAATATTGAGAAAGTGGAGGAAGAGACAGAATCTTTAAGCTCCTTTTTTGATGAAGATTTATACTGGCTCTCGGGCGAGGATGGAAAGGACAAAAATATATTAGTTATTTTTCAGAATAATAGCGAACTTCGAGGAGGTAGTGGAGGATCCTTGGGTTCGTTTGGAATAATGCGGATAAAGAATGGAAAGTTGATCAAAATCGATTTTGGTAAAAATATTTTTAAACTGGATCAGTTTACTCAAATCAATAACGTAGCCTTTATTTTTTGATCCGAATATTTCCTTGGATTTTATTAGGCATAAATCCTCGTTTAATTTATCAGAGAGACTCAATATCCGGTAAGCAACGTCTAACATTGCTTCTTTTTGGAATAGTGTTGATCCCTCTTGGCCTAGTAGTTTAAAAAAAGCAATATCTTGGCCATAAGCCTGCAATATCTTCTTAAAAGAGATAACGCTATCTTTCAACTGTTCTGACAGCTCCATTGATTTCTCAATATCTTCATTTTTGATTGCTGTTTCTGTTTCGGCCACTATCAAATTAAATTTTTTCACTTCTTGCGAAGCTTGAGTTAAGCTATCGTCGATATCTCTTTTTACGAAGAAAATGAAAGTTAAAAACGTAATAATAAATAAAAAAAGAAAGAATTTTTTTCCTTGTTTAGCTTTTATTTTTCTTTTTTTTCCACCAGAAGAGAAAAAACCACCGATTAAAAAACGGTTAAAATTATAGATAGTATGTTTTTTTTCTTTCGATTCAAATAGGCTTATATCACTTTCTTCTGGTAATCTTAGTGGTTTTTCTTTATTAGAAAAATCAGGCTCTTTTTTCTTAGCCTTTACTTTTTTTAGCTTCGAATTAATAGAATCAATAGGTCTCCCCACCACTCCTCCAAATTAACTCCTCTAAATTTTACCAGAGAATCATGTCTCTACTTTTTCAGCATTTTTAAAGCTAGGACTAGCTTCTCCGCGTAAAAGTGCAAGAAACAACCAAATGTAAATAATATATAGAGTGGAGAAAAAGTTATATTGAATAAAAATTGCAAGTAAACCTAAAAAGAGAAGAAAGAAAGCAATTCTGTCCTCTTGGCTCTTGCTCATGACTGAAGAAACCATTTCTTTAAAAAGCAAGAGAATAAATAAAAGAAAACACGACAGCCCCACTAGACCATTTTCAGCCAAAATCTCTAGATATTCATTATTAACAATCCCATAAGTGATTTTTTCGGAACTTTTGTTCGTCTTCTCTGTTAAGACGCCGAAGCTGCCAGGGCCATTCCCCAAAATCGGTTTTTGCTTAAATAAATTTAGGGCAATCCTGTAGCTTGTCAATCTGTCATTGGCCGAGCCATCAGACTGAACATCCCCAACTGCTGCTCCGTGGTTAACAAAATTTTGGTTTGCCTGCCGTCCGTTTGTAAAATAAATTAGAGCGAACGAGATAGCAAGGGAAATAAAAACAATCCCAAAAAAACCGATAATTCTTTTAATACGAAGAATTTTTCCCCTGTAAAATAGAAACGCAAGACAAAGAAAGAAAAAGGATATGCCAAGTGCAATATAAGCTCCCCTTGAAACAGTCAGAATAAGATTCACTAGAATTAAAACTGGTAAAACTGTTTGAAATAATCTACCTTTTTCTGCTAGGAAATATTTTTTCAAGGCGAGAAAAAAAGGCACCATTAAAAAATTGGCAAAGTAAAGCGGTTCAAGAGCGACGGATTGGATCCTGGGGAAACCAAGAATGCTTTTTGAGTACATTACTCTCAAACCAGTCCAGGCAAGGGGCAATCCAAATGAATCGCCCAAAAATTGGTATAACCCAAAGAGACAAACTAAAGTAGTCGCAACTAAAACAATGCTTTCAATTTTTTCTCTCATCTTAAGGTCATGCAAGAAACGAGAGAAGATTAAATATAAAACAAAAATAAATCCCCAGACCAAAGTAAGAGTAATGCTTCTCTTCCAATCAGGGGACCAAATAGAAGTAATCATCGCCAATGACCAAAATAATGTTAAAACTTTATCTGACAAAGTCAACTTATCTTGGAAAAATAAACGCCAGCCTTTCAGAGAAAATAAAAGGAGTAAGAGAATAAAACTCAAAACAAAGGATGCTTTTAGGGTAAACCCTCCCAACTCAATAGTCGGAATTCTCTCGAATGGTAGAACAAAAAAAATGGCTAAAATCAAACCATATACAAGTTTATTGCTTAAAAATTGTTCTTTAAGATTTACCATATAAAAAGGAATATTTATGTTAATAATAGCACGACAAGCTTGGCCTCGCAATTAACAAATACTTGAACACTATGTTATAATTATTTTGTATGAACAAAGAAAGAGGAAAAATTGTCTTTTGGGTAACAATCGCCGTAGTTTTGCTTGTTGCAATATTGATCTTCGGATTTTATTTTCCTTATAAAAACAAGACTAAAGCGCCAACCAAAACTCCTGAAAAAACCACAGAAGAATCTAACCAAAATAACCAAAGTTTAACCAGCTCCAGCAATTTTGACAACAAAACTACAACAAATTCATCGACTACAACAGCCACGCCGGATACCAGTCAATCCGCCGAATCAACCGATCCAAACTATTATTACACTTTGGGTCTCAAATCAACCTCTGAGAAGAATTATTCAGATGCAATCTCTAACTTTTCGAAAGCCATCGAATTAAATCCTAAAGCCCCTGATTATTATAGTAAAAAAGCGGAGGCAGAAGTTTTGTCAGGTAAAGACACACACAAAAAAACGCTGCAATACTAACTATTGAGAACGGCTTAAAAGAGAATCCGAATAATGAATTATTGCAAAACAAACTTGATATTATTAAAGCTACGGTTAAATAGAAATGGTAAAACAGCTTAAAAAGTTTACGGTTTTTTTGTGTGTGTCTTTGGTGCTTCTAGCTAACCCATCGCATTCTTTAGCAGAAGATAAGACTGTAAGTGAATTCCTGGATGGGAAAAATTACAATAATTTGCTTGCCGACCGTGATTTCGTTGATATCAAATCCTTGGATGTTGATGGGATTCAGAAAATATTAACTGACAATGGTTCTTTCCTTAAGGACTATAAAGATAGCTCTTCATCGGGAGGCGGACGCTCTGCCGCCCAAATAATATACGATGCTGCTAACGGCCTTTATTCGGATGCAGTTGGAACAGCCAAAGGAATCACAATTGATTCAAACACCGGCACTATCAGCCCAAAGGTTATTATTGTAATGCTTCAAAAGGAGCAAAGCTTAATAACTATGGCCACACAAGATGACGGTGCCCTAGATAAGGCGATGGGCTATATGTGCCCCGATGGCGGAGTTTGCGATTCTGCATATGCTGGTTTTGCCAAACAAGTAGGGTGGGGAGCCTGGCAACTGCGTTATAATTACGAGGCAGCACAAAAAGACATTGGTTGGTGGAATACAAATTATGGCGCTGGCAACTCAAGCATATGCTATACCAACCAGAATAAAAGTGTCTCTGACTATACTGGCTCATATGATGTTACATTTTCCAATGCCACTACGGCTTCCGTTTATCGCTATACCCCTCATGTTTTTGATAGTGCTTACAATTTTTGGAAAATTTTTCTGCGATGGTTTTCTCCCTCCCCTGCTCCCTCCCCTGCTCCTGCTTCTGATCCTACTTCTAACGATACCGCACAATTCGATACTAAAACTTATGCTGAGAACATTGTGATAAAAGGCACGAAATTAAAAACTGTCAGGGCTTATTTTGGAGATAAGCTTTTGGCTGATATGGGAGATCCCAACTGGACACTTTCGTATGACCTTCCATTAGGAGAAAAGGATGACGCGATAGTTTTTCGAGATAGCACCGGAGCTGAGATCAACCGGAAACCAATACGGACAAAGCGACACAAGCAAGCTGATATAGATGGAAACGGAACGATCGACATTACTGATCTGGCAGTGTTTGCAGAGAATTGGAATAAAGAAAATCCTCCAGAACCAATGGCAGATATAGACGGAAATAGAATGGTCGACATTACGGATCTGGCAGTGTTCGCAGAGAATTGGGGAAAGTAAAATACTCTAATTGTTGCATTGTTATATTGTTAAACTATTAGAGTCTTTAGCAATTTAGCAATTTAGCAATTTAGCAATTTAGCAATTTAGCAATTTAGCAATTTAGCAATTTAGCAATTTAGCAATTTAGCATTAAAGGAGAAAAAATGAGACGCCTAATCAGTGTTATTGTACTACTGGTAATCTCAATTATATCGTTACCAACAAAATCGCTGGCTGCAGGAATATCTGCCTCTGGCGGCGGAGCAAAAACAATTGGGCAAACCTTTACAGTCAATATAGTTGCCAGCGGCGCTGAGTTCAATGCATTTCAAGGCAGCATTTCTGTATCTGGACCGTTGTCTGTAGTCTCTGTAACCCCAGGCAGCGCTAATTGGATGTCTCAGCCCGCAGCGAATGGATCATTTTCAGGAGCATTGCTAGGCCAGAGGGTTAGTTCATTTACTATCGCAACATTAAAGTTAAAAGCCAATAGTGAAGGAAGCGGTACAGTCAACGTATCAAATGTTATCCTCAAAAATGGGGCCTCAACAGTAGGAACTTCGGGAGATTCAGCAAACTTTACTATTGAAAAGGCGCCGGATCTGCCCGGAGCAGTAAAAGTTTCATCATCATCTCATCCCGATTCAAATGTTGCTTATGAAGCAACAACCATAGCGCTTAATTGGAATAAAGACAGTGGTGTAGACGGCTTCTCTTATGCTCTCGATCAAACAGCAAACACTAAACCGGAAGCTACAATCAAAGATGCAAACACTTCTGTCACTTTCGCAGATAAAGCAGTCGGAACCTATTATTTCCACATCAGAGCTCACAAACCCGATGGTTGGGGGACAACGACTCATTTCAAAGTTAATATTAAAGAACCAGAAGCTAAAGTTGATGAGGGCCTTTCCAAACCTCATGACATCAAAATAGATAAAGCACCAACCTTCGTAGACAATGTCAGAGATGGAACTGTTTCTGGTGTGATAATATCAGGAGTTACTGAACCAGAATTTAGTGTAAATATTTAATAGACGTTGAAC
>JAMCZZ010000010.1:0-2129 GCA_023484645.1 Patescibacteria group bacterium | reverse complement strand
ATCGACTTTCCCATCGTGTCCGGTTTCCACAAACTTACAATTCAAGGGCAAAAAGAAAAAATATTGACCCCTATCAGCGATGAGGTAAGATTTGAAATTTCTCAAGCCAAGGGAGGATCTATTAGCATGATCAGTGATGAAGATATAGTCCCTCCTGCACCAGTCAAAGCTGAAGAAACCTCACAACCGTTGAAGCTCAATAAACAAAATGCTTTGTATCTGGGAGCGTTGATTCTTGGTCTTGCAATTATAATTATCCTGGCTGTCTTCTTTAATAGTAAACGTAAAAATGGACAAATCTTAAAGTCATTAAAAAATAAATAATAGTTCCTTATTTAGTCGATCTATTCAAATAAGCCGTTTCAATGAAATGGCTTATTTTTGTTCAACGTCTATTAAATTTTACAGATAACAAAAGATCCTTACCAGGTTAAAGGCCCAAGAGGTAAAGTTTGGTCGACTGCCCAACCGTACTCCAAACCATCTCCTCCTGCTCCATAGCTGCTACCAACAATATAATCAGTAGCTTCGGGAGACAATCCCGAAACAACACCTCTTTGATTGGTAACCCAGATAGCTGGACCAGATTCACCAATGGCCGCTACAATTTTTCTACCGTTCTTCGAATTTGAGACAATGACTTTTTTGCCATAATGCCAATTCTTTGTGCTCATATTGGTTGAACCTGAAGCACAAATTGTTCCAGGATTACTTGAAAAATTGGGGTCAGTGCCGGACTCCGTCCAATTGCAGTAATTCCAGCGCATTGTTATATAATATTGTTCAATGCCAGAATCAATTCGGCCAAAAGCGCCTGTGCCAGCTATACCGTTTCTTAAATTCGTTGGAACATTGGTAATCGCATAATGGTCAGCGTCAGATCCCTCTCCTCTAGTTGTCCAAAGGTGTTGTTCTCTCCCAGTTTTGCCAGAAGTTGCTGGGATATCATTTCCCAATAAATTACTAACCCACCTAGCCATCGAAGAACCTTCATCTATTGCATCTATAACATCCTGGCCAACCTGACGAACATTGCTCCAGGAAAAACCATAACCAGAAAAAGTCCCAGGATCAGGAATATATCTTCTTTGGTTGTTTTGTATATAAAATGTTCGCCCATCTGATCCTTGCAGCAACCTTTTGATCGATGGACCCTTCGGCAGATTGACACAGGCTGGAGAATTGGTAAAAGAACCGCCAAGATTCTGATATGTATCCCAGTCTTCGATGTGGTGTCTCATCCCACCTGAAATGAAATCTATTTCACTGCCACAAGCAACCACTTTCGGGGCAGTTAATGCCGACCCCTCAGACATCTGTCCAAAAGTAGGGTCGGCAAAAGTCTCAAGCGATCCCCATGAGTAGTTATTTAGAACCAAAGCTTCAGATGTTGGTACATATCGTTTTGTGCCATTTTCTATCGCATAAACTCTTCCATTATAGCTTAGTACTCTGCTCAAGGGCGGGGCTTCTGGTAAGCTCTTGGCAGCTTCAGACTCGACAAAGCTTCCGGTGAAATCTCTCCAAGCAGCCCAAGTATCCCAATCCTTTATCCATCTACGATAACCATTTTCTATATAGTAGATCCTCTTTAGAGATGGAATGTGGACTGCTTTAACATTGTTTGCTGTTAGCGGAGTGGTATCTGGTAATTTTCCAAAGGTTGGATCGGCAAAAGGAACTAAGTCGCTCCAGGAAAATCCGTTTAAAATGAGAGCATCACTTGTGCCGACATACGCCTTCATGCCAGAAATGATGACGTAAACTTGACCATTATAATTCAACACTCGAGTTAAAGTGGGAGCAGTAGAATAAGAATCAAATTCAGATCTGCTTACCTTCCTGATTTGACTGGTTTTAAAGCCAAACGATATAAAAGTATCGTAATCCTTAATATATCTTTTAGCATTATTTTCTATTAGAAATACCCTAGAATCTCCATCTGTTTGAATTAAATCAAAGTCAGCCGCATGAGCTTTTACTCCTAGTCCTACAAAAACCAATAAAAACAAGGCTAGCGAAAGTAAAAGCTTGGATATTAATTTTATATTTTTGATATTGAAATTCATTGCTAAAGACCTTTTTTTAGATTAGAATAGTATTGGTTATCACCTTTACATTTATCCCTT
>JAMCZZ010000002.1 GCA_023484645.1 Patescibacteria group bacterium | reverse complement strand
TTTGAGTTTTGTCTATTAACGTAAAAAAAATAAAGATTCTTTCAAGATGTTTGGTCATTTCATCAATGATTCAGAATTTCTTTAAATATAGTATGGGATTGTATTACATAAAGTAAGGAGGTGAGAATTATGCAAATGAGAGGTGAAAAAGGCCAAATGTCAGTGCGCGAAGCAGGCAAGAAAGGAGGTCAAACAACAAGCCGTGAACATGGACCGGAGTTCTATCATGAGATAGGCACCAGAGGAGGACATCGTGTTAGAGATCTTATTAGAAAAGCAAAAGAAATGGAAGGAGAAGGTAGAAGATAAAGAAGGGATGTGGGAATGGAAAGAGAATATTTTAAAATCTTAATAATGTAATCTGAAATGGGGTGAATGACGATGGCAGAAAAAGGCAAAGGACAAATGCCGGTTCGAGAAGCTGGCCGAAAAGGTGGAGAAACTACCAGCAGAGAGCATGGGCCAGAATTCTATCATGAGATAGGCAAAAAAGGTGGAGAAACTACCAGCAGAGAGCATGGGCCAGAATTCTATCATGAGATAGGCACCAAAGGCGGGCATAAAGTGCGCGAACTTATAAGAAAAGCCGAAGAGACTGAGAGTAAAAGTGGAAGAAAAGACCAAAACCAATATGAAGAGGAAGAAGAATAATTCTATTGCAATTAGTGAATTTTAAAGAGAGGTGATTAAAATGCAAATGCAAAGAGAAAAAGGGCAAATGACCGTACAAGAAGCTGGACGAAAAGGCGGACACAAAGGCGGACGAACGACAAGTGAACGATATGGAAGAGGTTTCTATTCTGAAATCGGGCACAAAGGAGGACAAAGAGTACGAGAGCTGATAGAAGAAGCCAGAAATATGGAAGACGAAGATATGAGCGAAAGAAAAGGTAGAATGAGATAGGAAACGGTTATTAATTAAAAGCTAAGAGCCTGTCTAACATAAAACAAAAAAATAAAGCCAACCAAGAAGTGCTCTTCTTAGTGAAGAATTAAATAATGTATTAAAAATTAAATACAAAATTAATATGAAAAAAGTCCAATCATTTGAGAGGACTTTTTTCTATTTACTTTATTATAGTTTTTTTTGTTTGTTGGGCGCCGGTCATTGACCGGCGCCCAGAGACGATACTACGGACCACAGGTTGCCTTCTCCTTCTCAACATCTATAAAAATCCATTCGATAAACAATGCGAGAAGCGAAGGAACAATCACAATGCCAAAGTGGAGTGACAAAACCCACCACTGGTAAGTTGGCAGCATCTTGGCCGCTCCTAGGCCAGCCAAGATCCAGAAGAGCCAGAGCAACAACCCCCACTTAAGGTCTTTTGAAACATGAAGCCCTATTGCGAAGATTGCACAGATTACCCACATGCAAAAGTCAAGGCATATCTTCCAAAACTTTTGGCGTGCGCCACGATTTGTTGCTAGATCCGCAATATATAAAGCTGCAAGATATAGCAACGCCAGCAACAGCAATTTCATATTCGAGCCTCCCTTACAGTTGATCGACAAAGTTCTTACTAAGAAATTAGCACTTATTATTATATAGATCAAATTACTTAAAACTATCGAGCACATCTTGCAGCCCATAGACAACGTTAAATTTATTCATCTCAATCGGATCAATCCATTGATACTCCGTGTGTTCCCAGTCCAATTTTACGTCCGGTTTTTCATTCAATAAAATTAGAACCGGAAAAACATAGAATATCTTATCGATCTCCTTGTCAACTAGTTTAAAATAGGGGAATGCTTTTAATTTTGAAATCTGGCTGGGTTTTATTCCCGTTTCTTCTTCTAATTCTTCTAATGATTTCTCCCCTACGCTTTTTATTTCGTCAAAATATCCAGCCACCACATTCCACCGCCCCCGGTAATTACCTACTCTGCCGCTTCTTTTCAACAAAAGAAGCTCCCCTTGAAACATTACAAAAATGCTCAGAACAGCCGCTTCTTTTGAATTTCGGTAATCAATTCTTCCATCAGGAAATTTTGGTAATTTCTTGGCAAAATTTTCTAATATTTCATACATTATAGTCCAGATAGTCCAGGCTTTCGCCGTTTTTTAACACTCTGGCGATTGGAACCTTACTGGCAAAATCATCCACGCTTACAGGATAGTTTGGATTATCGTAGTGGATTGGAATGGCAATCTTGGGATTAATTTCTTCAACAAATCTGACCGCCTCTTCCACATTCATTACCACAACACCGCAGATCGGCACAAAAACAATGTCGGCATAAGGCTTTTCTTGCAGATAAATGGTATCGCCCGGATGATAGAATTTGTCATCGATTAAAAAACCGATCACATCCGGCTTTGGCTTGCCGTTTGGCAAATCACCGTGAATTGATTTAACGCCCTTTATTTTTATATCATCAATTTCAATTATTTCATTTGGTTGTAATATTTTAGATGCGATATTTTCCTTATCTAATTCCGCTTTCACTTCCAAATTTGAAGCAATGAAAAGATTCGGATTGATTTCTTTTAAGATTTTAGCAACCTCCGGCATAAAATGATCGCCATGGACATGAGTGAATAACAGGATATCGATTTTACCCCAACTTTTCAGTTTAAAATTTTCGTTATAGCAATAACTCCCAGGATCAATTAAGATTCTTTTATTTTTATAATCTTCAATTAAAATTGCTGATTGGGGATATTTTGTAATTTTCATCTTTTTCCTTGATGTAATTTTCAATTCTATCATATATTTTAAAGCTTTGCTTTAGCAAGTGTATTGACTTCAATATTTCAACATGATTATATGTAAATGATCCATGCCAAGGATGCAGGTAGCTCGCAGTCAAGTCTTTACGATTGATTGCGAGCGGCAATCTTACCTCGAAAACGGGGCTCATCCAACGCGGTGGGGGCAGGACCACAGGTCACAGACTATGTGCGATCCTGCCCCCAGTCGGGGCAAATCCGGAGTGCGGCAACCATTTCTGCCGTACTCCTTTTTCGTTTTATAGGCAAATAATTAATATTTAGAGAAGCGGCGCCCAAAGTTCAGGCGCCGCCGTTTTTCTGAAGGGAATTCCCTTGTTTCTATTCGACTAAACAGCGGTACATTTCATCGATTCGCGCTGATAAGCATCTAAATCACAACTGGTTACTCGCTGGAAGATGCTCAGGTATGTCTGACTTGTCTTTTCAAGCAGATCTCCCGGGACAGTCAGACCGTGCACAAATGCAATGTGCTCAGAATTTGATCCCTTGAGATTATGCAGACCAATGATCTGCTTGCCGTCCACACCATAGAACGGTGTCCCAACCGCTTTGCCCCAACTACGGACGATTTCCTTATCCTGGAAGGCAGGATCGCTTCCACTGCCCAGCGTCGCAAGCCAGTTGGCTTCTTCCACGAATCGTGAGCTGTCGGGTGTGAACTTCTCATCCAGCAAAACAACGTTGCCGGATTCATCGATTGCATACTCGAACTTGGTATCGAGAATGCGGATACCGAGCGCTTGAAAGAATTCGTAGGCACGATCGTAAGCCGAGCTCAGGACATCAATCACGGCCTGACCATACTCCGAGTTCACCTCCAGAAACTGCTGGATCGTCAGCGGTTCGTCTTCCTCCGACTTTTCGGTCGGTGTGAAGAGAGCCTTATTGAGACATTCCCACTTTACGAGCCCCGCTGGAAGTTTCTGCCCAGCAATGACGCCGCTCTTCAAATAATCGCCCCAGATACTACCGCCAGGGTGGCGCCTGAAAATGGCCTCAAACGGCTGCACATCATACTTGTTGACTAGTGTACATCGCTCCCAGGGAATCTCAGGGTGCAGTCGGCGCCAGTTATGCCAGATCTTGTCATTTTCCGAATCTCGTTCCGGAAATACCATATCGCTCGCTAAATCTGCGAGCACATTGGTCATCACGAAATGCGAGAGAGCAGTCAAAACCTCACCCTTACGCGGCACTAATGCCGGCAAGACAAAGTTAAAGATACTGACACGGTCGCTCGCCAGAAAGAGAGATCGGTCCGGATCAGAGTCGTCGGTATAACCCTCCCTGACCTTGCCAACACTCACCCTCTTCAAACCCGCTCGAGTTAACTGATCAAACCATGGTGTATTACCATACCCATGCGGCAAAACTGCCATAATTTATCTCACCCGCTTTCTTGTTTACGTGCGATTGCACGATTAGCTCTTTTATACAAGGTTTCACTACGTTTGTAAAGAAAAAAAAGACTGATTATTTAAATCAATCCTTTTTTTATCGTCCAACCAAACAGTTAATATTAATTATTTAATCCTTCTATCATCTCTTTATACTTCTCGGCGCTGGGATATGTGCTTGGCCCTGTTTTCTTCGACATGTCAGATCTGAAATCGTCAAAAGTATAGCGAGTAAAAAATATCCTAACTGCTCCAGCGGCAATCGCGCCTTCCGTACTTTTTTTCGTACTTAGATAGTTTGCTTCTCCCGTTGTTCCATACATTGCTTCAGCCTCGGTAACCCAAATCGGTTTTGTAATGCCCGATTTTTCTAATATATTTTTGTATGCAACAACGTTAAAATCAGATGTCTCTCTGTCGTTTGAAATACAGTGAACATTACCAATATCAAAAGCAGATGAGACTTCAACATTTTTAAAAACTTCCTGATAGAAAGAAAGCATTCTAGAATCAGCACCGGCCGCACCAGCAATTAAAATTTTGGCCTCTGGATCAGCCGAACGAATTGCCTTCGATGTTTCAATCAGTAATTTTGCATATTCTGCGGGCCCTTGTTTGTAGAAAGTTAAGCGGTCCGTTTCACCGGCCGGCAAGTTGCTTTGATACTGCAGGTCAGGTTCATTCATTACCTCCCAATATTTGACTGGCATCTTTAGACCTTGTATATCACCATTACCGTCACCGTCATAACGCTCAACTACTGCTTTTACCCACTCTCCATAAGCCGTCCAATCAGAAGGATTGCAGCGATATTGTGGAAGATAGGCTCCTCGGCCTTTTTTATCATTCTTTGGTAAAAATTCATCATTGCTCGAAACCCTGCAATCGGCAGCATTGGCTAGATTTTTTTGATCCCAATCAGCAAAGGGCCAAAGCGTAGCTAAAATACCAAGATTATTTTTTTGATAGTTAGATATTTCCGTATCAGTGTTTTCAAAATTGATTTCTTCGCTTCCCCCTTTTTGCATAGCATCCCAAAGAAAAGCCCCTGGATGCGGCCGCACCCAAGCCGCTCCACTCTCGGAAATCGTAGAGCCATCATCCTCTGCTCCTCCGCCCAAAAAGCCGAATTTATTGTTCAAAACTTTTTCCGGAATAGTTACCGGCTGACCGTTTGTAGTTTTTGATGTGTCAGAATTTTTATTGTTATCTTGTTTACTAAATATTAAAAAATAATATACCAAGCCAACTACGGCTAGAATCAAAACTATTACAATCCAAAGCCATTTTTTAGACTTTTTTGGTGTTTCTGAGCTCAAATTATTATTTTCCATATCTTCTCCTTAATTTATCGCTCTCTTAAAGAATGTAATTTATTGCTGGGTCGTCGGCGTGGCAGGAGCAGCTTGCTCGACACCCTGACCGCTGCCGCTTGTTTTATTTAACGAATTGGTGCTGTTAACGGAATTAAGCGAATTTGTTGGCGTCTGTGAAGGATCAGCTGCCGGTCCGCCTGATTCCATTGACGCTTGTTCAGTTTTCACCGATTTACCGCCAACAATGACTGTGTTTGCACTATTACCTCCATTGCCAACGACAACATTAGCTGTACCGCTTGTACCGCCGGCAACAGTATTGACCACAATATTGCTGGCTGTCCCGGAGCTCTGTCCAACAACAACATTGCCGCCTGCACTATAGCTTTCAACGACCAAACCGTCGCTCATTTGAATCTTCCACAATTTCTTGCCATTATTATTAGTAAGTGAAGACGGTCCCGTCCCTGGAGCATACTCAATATTTAATTTTCCTTTTTCGACAACAATTTTTGCCTCGCCGCCATCAATTATTACCCCTTCATCAATAGTACCGCTCTCGTTTGTACCGGCTGCATAAACTCTTGTTTCTTTTTCTTCTTTTATATCGATCTCCTCTTTGGGGTCGCGCCAAGAAGCAACTATATTGTTCTGAAATTTTTTCACTTCTTCTTCATTCTTACTTTTTTCAACGACAGATTTTACGTTATTTACCGCCAATTCTTGCACTTCAACAATTTTATTTTTAACACTTTCAGACTTAGTTTCTTGACGGATTATTGATAAAATTTTCTGCCTCTCCAATTCGCGCTGCATAACCATGTTGATTGTTTCAGTAGAGATATTCTTCTGTTGAATCGTATTTTTTTCTCTATCATTAATTTGCAAGTATCGGTCTGCCAGATTCTGGATATTACCATCAGCACCGTTTTGGCTGGCAGCTTGAATATTCTCAACTCTTTCTGATGCATAACGATCTAAAACTTTTAGTTTTGATTCGTATTTCCAAGAAAATAGGTTTAAGACAAACCATTCCTTAGCGTAAGTCAATTTTGTCGGCAGTTGAGCCTGTTCATCTGATGCTAAAGCCGGTGCTGCCGAAAAAATAATTAACACTGCAATTACGAACAAAAAGATTTTTTTCACAACCCTCCTCGTGTTATTTTTTATCATAAGTAGCAATTATTTGGCTGGCCGAAACAGAAATAAAGATACCTGGTTTGCCATCTTGGCTTGTTTTATAAATCACCTCCGATGTGCCGGTGGATTTTTCAATAATGCGGGCAATTCGCACTGTTTTGCCCTCTTCAAATGCGATAATGGTGCCAGAAGACAAATTAAGTTCATCTTTAAAACAACGATCAAAAACAACTCTTGTTCCTGCTGGCAATGCCGGGGACATTGAGCTCCCTGCGATACTAACCGGATAAGGACAAGTCAACTTACCGACAACCGGAACATTAGTCGGAATTGCATTTGGCGCAAAACGCATCAGTAGTAGATATCCAGCAATGAGAACAAAGATTATTGTTCCAACTATCCAAAGTATTTTTTTAATCATTTCCCCTCCCTTTTGTTTTATTGTACGACAAAACAATAAATTGGGCTATCTTTGCAAATCTGTTTAGTTTTTTTGACCTTCCAAATACTCCTCCACTCTCTCGATGTGATGCAAGGTTTCGTCTTTTAAATTTCCTATCACTCTATGTGCCGAAGGAGAACTATTAGAAAAAATATCAAAATAACTATGTTCGATAAAACTATTTTCAAAATGAATAGTCTTTTTGAGCGCCTCCTCTAAAGACAAGTCTTCCTTTGAGTTAATTTCCTCTTCTACAGTCTTTAGCATATTTTTGATCTGAGACAATGTTAAAGGGCTCACCTCAAGCACACGCGTATCACAGCTTTGCGACAAAGCTCGGAGCCACTGCGCATGAGCAGTTTCTTCTTTGGATAGCTTGATCCAAAATTGGGAGTCCGGATAAATGGCCGCAAATTTATGATACAAGCGTGAAAAAGCCTCTTCATTCTTAATCATCAGATCTATAATTGATTTTGAATTCATCATAATCCTTTATATTTTTTCTTCATTAAAACACACTCGTATTATATTGCAAAAACAACCCCCCTCGCAAACTTTGAGCTTGGACGAATTTAAATATTTATATTTCGTCGATAACAAAAAGCCTAATTATGAGTTCATCCGCCAGCTGGCGGAGAGGACCGTCCCCCTAGCTAGCTAGCTCTTGACTTTTCCTCTGAAAATGTGCTAATATAGCAAAGTTAATCGAACCCTATAAAGATACTTGCGGTTGCTTGCAGCTCCCAGTATTTAGAATATACTATGCATTGGGTGCTTGTAAGTAATAAATAATCTACCCACAAGGGAGAAAGAGGTGGACTGAGTGTCCAGCAGAGAGATTATAGTTACCGAAAAAGATGGGGTCAGAATCTTTGGCCTTGGGGAGATCGAGGTTGATTACGGGATAAAAGGCGACCCTGACCGGATCAAGAACATGGTGGGGAATATCCTTTTCTCTCTTGACCTAAACCCCCAGATATTCACTCATCTTAATAAGTGGCCGGAAGGAATAGTGAAAAAGAAGCTTTCCATCGTCCAGTATGTGGACATAACCGATCGTGACCTCTTCGCCCGTAACGCACGGCTAGAAAAAGACCATCGACCGCTGACGGCCTTTGCCGACCTCACTTCCGTCTTAAAGACGGACAATCTTCTGCGGGAACTACTGGAGATACTCTACAAGAATGGTGTGTGGCGGATTGAAGCCACTGATCTGGTTTCCGCTCGGCTGCGCAACGGCCGTGATTACGTGGCATGCTTCAACTGCGACCATGACTATAACGTGCTCTTTTCCCGCTGTGTTAGCGATAGGCGGCGTAACTCCGTTGCGACGCTAGTCGATGAGCAAGTATTATAGCTCTTAGGGATTTGGGCAACTTGTTCTTATTGGAAACCTGAAGCCTTTGTTCCTTTTTTCCAGTCCCCTGTGCGAAACGCCGAGAAATTGGCAAAGTAGTGCAGGGGTGTTTTTATAACCCCTGTCGAATACGAGAATGCTGCCTTTTTCCAGCTTATCAATACTATCAATACTAGTACTAGGGGACGGTTCTCTAGAGAGTACGGTTTTAGGCTTTTATCGAACCGCTTAAATATTTACTCAACATGTAAGTTCAGGATGACACCGATAGTCAATTTGGGATGATGGGCTTGAGATTTGGGAATTTTTATCTATCATACTCAACGAAACCGTCGGGCATTTGCCAGGGGCCGGCGCCGCAGCTGCTTGCGGATTTTTTGAGACGCAATTTTTCGGCAGTTGGCATAGTCAACAAAATGCTTTTGCTTGCACCATTGTTTTTCGCGTCATAGCAATAGACTGTGCCGTCGGCTGTAACTTGGCTAAAATCACGGTTGATTTTTCCTTCGGTTTTGGGCACAAAGCTATAAATACCGCTTGTGATGCCGGCGCTGCTGGCTGCCGTGCCGACAGAAAAGAACTGTTTGTCTGTATTCACATTGTCAAAAACAAGAGCTAAATGTTGATCTTCTTGCTGAGTCTGACCTTGTAAGTTATAAAACCAGACGCCTTGAGCAGTGCCGGCAATATCCACCTCGACCGTCCCGCAACGAGGTTCTTTGGTTCGCTTTCCACCGTTTGGCCCGCTCAATAAATCATAAAACTTATCTTTAAGGGAAGTTGGATAGTAGTCTAAAAAGCATGAAACATAATTTCGATCGGAGTTCCACCTGCTCTCATTGGCCCGTTTAATTTGAGGTTCGCGATAGTCGCTCATCCAAATATCCAGCATCCCCGACCGTTCGCTGCCGGCTGTACCGATCTTCTCGCCAGCTTTAACTTCAATTTTTAAATTATCATAACTACAACTTCGATATTTATGACCGCCGGTTTCATACTCATTGCATTTGGTTTCTACTTTAGCTATCTCAGTCTGAATTTTTGATGAAATCGAACCAACGTGCCCGAATTTTCCTTTGATGTCTTTGCATGGCGAAAAATCAATTCCATAATCAATAATTCCGCCGATTTGTTCACTCGATTGCACACCAAAAATCCACATGTCAGCCGGCGCAATGAGCGATTTTGCCTTGTCAAGCGTATTGGTTTCCGGATGCTGTGGATCAACCACTTGGACATAGATATGGTCTGTCGGAAAAGTGTGGCCGGTAGGATTTAAATTGCCAAGAGGGGTAATGCTGGTGTAATCACCGTCTTTAACTGGAAAAGTGGTAAAAAGCTCTTTGGTGTTTTTGCATGCCGGCAACGATGCAAGCGGATTATTGTCATTCTTTGTCGTTGAATTCTTCTGATCGTTATTTGCAGTACCAATCGCAGGGCCGTCGTTGAGAGCTTTTTCTTGATCTTTGTGTCGATTTCGATTGGCTTGTATGGTGGAAACAATTAAAACAGTGATTATTATAAGGCCTAGGATTGCCACCACAATAAGGATTATTTTTTTCTTACTTCTAATTATTTCAAAATTCATATTGTTTATCCCGCTTTTTATTTCGAAAAAGGTTAGCGCTTTTATTACCCAAAAATATCCGCCCTTTCACCACTTTAGATTAAGTATTGTCCTTATTATGCTTAATCCGGCAAAGGCAATTTATCGCCCGCAAGGCCTCTAACCATCATGGCGATAATTACAAAAGATATAAGAATTAATGGTTTGTTTTCTTCGGGAATGTCAGAGAGACCATTTATTTGAAATAAAGTTGTGCCAAAAGACCATCCGTGATCCATTGAAGCAATTTCCTCTGATGGAGCATCCGCTTTGCAAACAGTATATCGAGGGCGATTAAGTAATCCGTTGGGAAAGTTGATTTCATTAATTTTATAAATAACTTTATTTTGCGAGTCCAGTATCTGATGATAAGATTTGAATGTAATGCGGCCAGACCTTTTGATTGATCCCACAAAGTCGCCTTCTGGCGTGGTGACTTGGAAATAAGGAGAGAAAGTCCTGTCTGCTCTTACCTCGTATAGTTTTTTGGTTTTTTTTGCATCGGAATAGATAGTTATCTTTTCTCTGATTCTCCAAATTCCTTTGTCTGCAAACATTACCTCATTATTGTCTCGATCATACAAAAATGCCTTTTGTCCTAAAGCAGAATATTTGAATTTTAATTGGAAAGGAAATTTTAAATTCATCTTTTTACTTAATTATATTATTTCAAAATTCATATTGTTTTATCTCTCGTAAATTTTGGCATTTGGTGTGAAGCTGGAAACTTCTGAGGCTTTTTTATTGGGGAATGCTTCCATTTTCAATTTTCCATCTTCTAACATCTGAATAAGAACTGTTCCGTCAACTTTCTCTTCGTGATTTTTAGCTTTAATATTCTTAGCAAGGCTCATTCTGTCCCAGTGTTGGCCATTTTCTTTGATCCAATCTTGTTGCACTAGTTCATACTTTATCATACCTGAATTCACGTCAACGCTTGCTGGGTCTGGCGCATTGCCTTTTGTGCCAAACTGCGTAGGTTGGCCAGCATAATCACCAAGCGAAACAACGATACTTGTAGGGTCGTAGGCATCAGGCGCGATTGATAAATGAGTCGTCCAATATTCACTCTTTCTTCCCCCATTGTAGCCACCGGTATTTTCTACGAACCAGTTGCCAATCAATTTACCATCAATATCATAATCAATTTTTCCACTTCTAGGCTCTGCAGTACGAATATATTTTGATAAAACTTTTTCTTTTAATTCATCAGTATAATAATTAAGTGGATCGGCAGTGTGAATTTTCCATGATTCACCCTCGTAATGTTCCGGTACCACAAAACCACTTAAATTGATATCCATATCCCAAACGGCAAAATCGAGTGTTTGCCCGCCAATATGACCAATTAACTGGCCCTCTTTAACTGGAAAGTTAAGTCCTTTAGAGTCGTTTTTTGATTTTTCCCACTCTGTTCTTATTTCCGGGGTCAAACTTGTAACTAGATCGTAATAGTAAAACAACTTACAGCTCATGCTAAAAACAAAGCGATATTCTGTTCCTTTGCCATTTGTGCGTGGACTAATGTCGACAATCGTGGCATCGGCCATGGCATAAACATCATATTTATCTCGAGGCGAATTAAAAATCGTGGGAGAAAAATATTGGTGATCGATTGGTGTAACATGTCCGCCGGCAGTTAATCCATAAGGCAAGACCATCGAGAAATCTTCGTACTTCATCGGGAGTGCTCCAAGTTTTGGCTTTTCTTCTCCCCGACACTTACCACGACTCAACTGACTTGCATCATTTCCTGCTTGATCTTGGCTTTCGGTTTGATCAGTTTGAGTCTTATCATCATTCTTTGTCAATTTTTTTGGAGAGAATAATAAAACCAAGGCAATAAATAATATTATCGCGGCTAGAAACATCCACCAAAATCTTTTTATGAATGATTTTTTAGGTTGATTTTGTTCTTCGTTCATTTGACTCTCCTTGATGCTTTAATCCAATAATGAATGATTCTCCGCTTTCTTTTTTTTATGTCTTTGAATGATTCTGCCAATAATGCCGGTGAGGATTAAAACGACGCCGGTTAATAACAAAATTATATAATTTTTTAAAAGAACATCGGAAATTTGCGGACCAACTACTTTTACGGCTGCTCCCACTCTTTGACCAAGACTTAATTTTTCCAGATCAACTGCTTCTGAAGAATTGCCCGCTCCTTTTTGAAGCAACAAAAGCAATATTGTTGCCGGAAGTCCGATTATAAAGAATATTATTCCAGGGCTTATCATGCGGCCAAAGCCGTAGCTGAAAAATATAAGTAATGCCAAAAAGACTAAGGCTATGCTAGACACAATTAGTGCTATTTTCCCAATAAACTGATGGCCGTCTTTGGTGAAAATCGCCATTGCACCCAAAGTAGATAATGAATTGTCTTTGCCGTCAGAGCTGGTTTTAATGTCTGATGAATCAAAGTTATAAATATTTTTCGCCAGTTCTTTGAAAATTTTCCCTTTAAGATCCTTGATTGAATATTGATCTAAATCTTGCTCCGTTATCTGAATATCCGAACCGGGGAATGGTTTAAAGGCTTTGTCCGGACTTTTTTTAATAGCTTCTCTTACTTGTTCAATCTCTTGGCTGTTCCCCTGATCTCCTCCCGGCGCATAAAGAGCTGACAACAAGGCAGCCGATACATTCACTGCGTTTTTTTCAGTCGTCATGACATATAAATTGCAAAGAAAAAAAGCTAATGCAAAAACCGGAATAAATATTAGCGCCACTAACCACTTTGCATCCAGATGCCAATAGGGGCGAACTTTATTATGTTCTATCATGTTTTAATTATATACAAAACATAAGAAAGTTACCAAACTAGTGAAATTGATAGACTATTTCTTCTGTATATTGCTAAGGTCTCTCATGAAGTATCAGACATTTAGCCTTGCTCTACGCTTGAAAAAAGCTCGTTTTCCTGAGACACTGTAACAAGTATATATGAATCGTCTGAAAGGAACTATCACATGGTTGAAATTAAAAATGAAGGAGTAATTCTAGAGCCCGTCTATGAATTTGAAAAGGGCGGCGTTTTCAACCCTGCCTGCGTTAGTGTTGGAGATGAGGTTTGGATGTACTACAGAGCCGTCTCCAACAATGATGTTTCTACTATCGGTTTCTGTAAAATTAAAGATGACATGGTGGTTGAAAGACAAGATGGCCCAATTCTTGCCCCCGAATATGACTACGAGGCAAAAGGTTTGGAAGATCCTCGAATAACTTGTGTTGACGGCACTTATTACCTATTTTATACTGCTTACGACGGGAAAAATGCGCAAATAGCATACGCAACTACAAAAAAACTTCCCCATTTTCAAAAACAAGGACTGGTTTTTCCAAAAATCACATATGAAAAAGCGGGAGAACTTTTTAGAAAGACTAACCTATCCCTACGCTATAAAGTTTTCGAAGAAGAATGCCAAAAAGCAGTCGGACAAAATGCTCTTCTTTGGGAAAAAGACGCATTTTTATTTCCCGAAAAAATTGATGGCAAGTTTGCATTAGGACACAGAATTTTACCCGGAATTCAAATCATTTATTTTAAAGAATTTAAAGAATTAACAAATAATTTTTGGCACGATTATCTAACAGACCTCGACAAACATGTTGTGATCGAACCAAAATTCTGGTTTGACAGTGAGAGTGTGGGCGGAGGTTGCCCGCCGCTTAAAACCGAATACGGATGGTTATTAATTTATCATACTGTAGAATATTCATCACTGGGCAGATGCTACCATGCCGCCGCCGCTTTGCTGGACCTGGATAGTCCGAAAAAAGTCGTCGGCCGCTTAAGCGAACCGCTTTTCTCTCCGGAATTAAATTTTGAGAAAAAAGGGATAGCTGACAACGTCGTTTTTCCAACTACAATTTTAAGAAACGGCGATCGACTAAAGATTTACTATGGTGCGGCAGATCGAGTCATCGCACTTAGATCGTTAAATTATAAAGAGCTTATTGACGCACTGCGGATTAGTTCATCTGAGTCAAAATCACCAGAATTAATTCCGGTCGAAGAAACGTCATCTTAAGACGCTCTAATTAAACGAAGCTTGAATGCTTCAAAAAATGTCTTTTTTGAATATGCGAACCAAAAGAAAAAAAATTATTATAGTGTCCAGTTTTAGACCGAGGGATTGCGGAATCGCCACCTTCAGTCATGACTTGGCGAATTCATTAAAGCTCCATACAAATGACATTGAATTTGAAATTATTCCCATAAATGAAAAAGGTGGAGAAGATCGAACATACAACATACCAGTCAACTGCAAAATAGAGCAACAAGATATAAACAGCTATGAGAGGGCTGCTTTTTATATTAATAATTCTGAAGCAGTGGCAGTAAGTCTGCAACATGAATTCGGATTACACGGTGGAAAATGTGGAGAGTATGTAATTAATTTTTTAGAGAGGGTAAAGAAGCCGGTTTTGACCACTCTTCATACCGTTCTACTAAAACCAAGCAAAGAGGAAAAAAATATATTGAGACAGATTGCTGATCTTAGCTCCGCTTTAATAGTGATGGCCAGCACAGGATCAAAGATCTTAACAAAAACTTACGGTATAGATAAGAAAAAGATTATGATTATTCCTCATGGGGTACCAGATATTGAACTCTGTGATCAAAAGTCCGCTAAAAAAACCTTTGGCCTAGAAGATAGACTGATTTTGTCTACTTTTGGTTTAATCAGTTCAGGCAAAGGAATAGAATATGTAATTGAGGCATTACCAAGAATCAAAATGGAACATGATAATGTCTTATATTTAATTTTAGGCAAAACTCATCCCGGAGTTATTGCATATGAGGGTGAAAGATATCGTGATCGCTTGATTTCAAAAATTAAAGCGCTGGATCTTTTGGACAACGTCAAATTTATCAATCGGTTTGTCGACATTGAAGAATACATCAGCTATCTGAAGGCAACCGACCTTTACTTAACACCATACTTAAATCCTCAGCAAGTCACCTCAGGAACGCTTGTCTATGCAATGAGTGCCGGCCGAATTTGTATCTCCACCCCCTATTTACACGCCAAAGAATTGCATAGAGATGGACATAAAATGTTTCTCGTCCCCTTCCGAAATTCAAAAAGTATTGCTAAAACAGTGACCAAGCTTCTTTCTAATGATCAACTTAGAAAGAAAATGGAGACTGAAAATCATAAATTCTCACGTTCAATGACATGGGAAAGAGTTTCGGAAAATTACGCTGGCATTATTAGATCCCTGGCCAAAGAAGATTTAAAAATTAACTACCAATTAGCATATAGCGAAACTCAAGTTCTTCCAACACACTAAAAAAGTTCCTCATATCTAATTTAATTTTTTAGACCTCGTTCCCTTTCAAGACCTTGAAAAAAAATGAATTTTGTAGTATCGTATTACAAGTAATTGGGCCCGTAGCTCAGTTGGTAGAGCGCCTCGTTTGCAACGAGGATGTCGCAGGTTCAAATCCTGTCGGGTCCACCATTCGACTCACTTCGTTCGCTCATGGTAAACCACTAGAGAAATTGCTACTATAGAAGTAGTAATTTTTTGTATAAACTAGTCGAATGATCCTGAGTGGAGCGATTTATGCTGAGCAACTGAAAGAAGTCGAAGCAATTATGAGCAAAATCGAAGGACCGAATAGACCATGGTATCTTTATATTGCCCAAGCGAGAACTGGTAGATTTTATGTTGGTATTACTACCGACTCCAAAGAAAGACTAGCTGAACATAACTCTGGTAATGGTTCTCGCTTTGCAGTTCAACAAGGACCGTTTAAATTAGTTTACGTTTCCCAACCATTCCCAAATAAATCCGAGGCAAGAAAAAGAGAAATTCAAGTCAAAGGCTGGACTCGAGAGAAAAAACTTAAACTAATTAACGGAATATTTAATTAACAGGTTTGAGACCTGTTTTTTTGTATACACCTAAATTGTATTTAGAACACTGAGTTCATTTCATATTGTTACATTACTATACGTTGAAGCGGTGATATTGACATGCGCACATATATTGTGTACAATTATTTGTCGATTGAGTTCTAATACGATTAACTTGATCGGTTACTACGCCCAGCATAGGAGATAGAAAATTGAAAGTCGTGGGTTTATTTCTGATTGGTTGTGCCGAGCTATTTGTAAGCGCTTCACAAATGGGGCTGTATAGCCTTCCCGGCTCATCAACAACAGCCACTGCAGTGGCGCTCGGATGTTGCATTGCTCTCGCGATAGTCGTGGCGACATGGCTTGGTGATAAGGCCTGCGGCTACGATGAAACATCCTTAGGTGGTCGGTGGTACTACTATTCCATTGGTACATACTGGCTACGGGAAGGTTGGGGCATACGGTTAGTAATCTACCTGGTTGTTTTAGCACCCTTTATCTATCACACAATTCTTCTTTTTATGTCGAAGTTCTAGGCCCATCTCAAGGACTGCTATAAGCGACTATCTTAGAAGTATTATCCATTTGAAGCTCGTCTGATCACGGGCTTCTTTTTCATGGAGAATTGGAGAGAGAATTCGAAAGAATTCTGCTATGCCCCGACGTAGCTTGCAGAGCGAAGTGGGGTCGGGTCCACCACCCCACGTCGCCCCGAAGGGGCTATGCGGGGTGTCCCACGTAGGTTTATCCGAAGTGGGACAATAAAATACATCATGCTTGTCATGGTGTTTTTTCTTTGATTGAATTTTAGGATTTGAAGAATCCTCCTGCCATGCTCTTAGTAACTTGCTATGCATCTATCCCAAATAACAAGCTATAGCTTGTTATTTGGGATACCAGAAGACCAGTATGATTATTTAAATTATGAAATTATTTTAAATCTATTAGCCCAATCCGCCAAAAAGGTAGTAAAAACCAAAAATAATAAACAGTACTCCCAAAAGTTTCCAAAAAGAATATGTTCCTCCGCTCCCTAATTTTTCTTCAAAAAAAGGAAATCTGCCGATGGAATCAACTAACCATTTTGAGTAAATTATTGATACAAGTCCGATTCCCATGCTAAGAAAAAAAATTAAAAATTTCATTCATCCTCCAGTTTTGTTTGAATAAAAATCTGTATCCATCTGTGTGAAAGATCTGTGTGGTTATTCTTCTCGCCAACTTAATATCACATATGTACCGGTTAATGGAAATTTGGGTGGCGGATTTAAAACATTGTGTTGGTCAATTACAGTTTCGGTTTGATTATAACCCGACCATTTCCCTCCACCATAATCATAAGTCCAAATCAAGCCCGTATTGTGAGCCATACTCCCGTAGACCTTTATTTTAGTCTTTTGGTCACTGCTACATGTTTGAGAAGGGTTGCAATATGAATTAATTTTAATTTCGCCGTCTTTAGCAATCATCGCCGCATCAATTTCCATTATTGAGGGAGCATTCCGCGTTAATAAAATATCCGTCTGTGTAATTAACCCAATTTTATCACTGCCATCATAATTTGTGTATTTGATTAGATCTGGGACGATTATTCTTTTGCGCTGATTTCCACTTTTCTCAGGATCAGCTGCTATCACAGTTATTTTTTGACCATTAATTGTTCCATTAATCCAAACATTGTCCTCTAAAAATATAATTCCGGCTTGCGGATAATTGTGATTTCCAAGAAGCGTTTCATTGATAATATTCAACCCCGTATTACTATATTTAGTCACTTTATATAAATCATAGCTGTCTGTTTTAAGCACAACATGATAGCCGTTGCTGCCGCTTGGAGCGTTATCGTAATAATTGCTCGGGTCATTAGTTTTTGTATCATCTCTGATTGTTTTAATATCAACATCAACCTGATTAAAGTCAACGGGGGTGACTGGATAAAGTTTTGATCCTCCAAAAATCCCAGAGCCCGCAACACCTGGTTGAGTCCCCCAATTCCAACTCTGATACGTTGATTCAGTTGAAGAAGCATCACCTGTAATCTCACCTTCGTTATACATTCCACTACCATTTACATGGACCGTACCTGTAATTTTTTCATTTGGCCCAACCCAAAGCTGCTCGCCATTGACCAATAAAGTGTATTTGGTGAAAGAAGGCATTCCAATCGTTGTGATTATCGTTCGCGTCGGACTTTTACCGTTAACTTTACCAACCGATTTTACCGTCACAAAAGATTGCCCAGGTGTTGGAGGAGTTATGAAAAGTTCATACGTTCCTAAAATATTACCTGCTTCATCTGTATAATTATGTTGATAAGGACCATATGGAATAGTGCCGCCACAGGTTTGCCCATCGCAATAGTCCTCATTGTCATGAGATAGATGCCAAAGATAATAATTTATTCCAGCCTCAGCAATGGACATCGATGTTATTTTTTTATTATGCAAATTAGCAATTTTCACATTTGACATCGAAAGAGTTATGATCGCCGTCGCAAAAGCCAAAAATAAAACGGAAGCCATTAAAATAACCGGAAGATAGCTGCCTCGTCTTCGACGAGAAATTCTTATTTTGGAAACTTTTAATTTAATATTGATCATTTTATTTTAAATTTAAAGGTTGTCTTTCATATTCCGGAGCGAGACAATTGTTGTTTCAGTAATTGGCGCAGGTGGAAGATTGCCATTTTTATCTAATGATATTGAAAGTCCCACCATTCTTATATCTGTTATATTTACAGGCATCGCTAGTTCCAAATTTGATCCGTCGTAATATTTAAAAAGCAAATCAGTGTTAACGACATCTTTAATAATTAGATCAATGACTTCATTTTCAGAAGGATAAGTTACATTTGGCTCACTTCCGACAGGTTGTGTCATACCGATCTTGAATGTGTTCCCATCTATAAAATATCTAACTTGAGTTGGTGAAGCGCTAGTCAAATCAAAATATCGCAAAAAAACCAATTCATTATTACTCGCTCGAATAATTTCATTGGCGGCACGGGTGGAGATTTCAAATTCTCGCATCACCTGCGCTGCGTTTTCTTCAAGTTTTACGCTTTGCCGTTTCATACGATAAGATTTTATGCTTTCAGATAAAAAAGCTGTTACTATAACTGTAATCATTGAAACCAGAGCAATGGTTACGACCATTTCAATTAAAGAAAAGGCTTTTTTGTTTTTTTGTAGTCTCATATTTTTTTACCCTGTTTGATATTGCGAAGCAGTTATCTAATCGGGGTTATTGATTTGTTATTTCGAACCCGCCAATTTGTTTGATACTCTCTCCATTTGGATTAGTAAGAACAATGTCCCATAATCCAAGAGCAGCATCTTGTGTGTTTATATCCATGTCAATTGTATCTCCATTAGTTACGGTTATATTTGCTCCTTGAATTTCAGCGCCAGATATTTGATTTACGAGCTTTACATTTATCAGATTATCAAAATTACTACCGGTTATACTCACATACACTGTATCGTTAACCTTGCCGCTTAATGGATTTGAGGATAAAATCACCGGTTGCGTCGGCGAGGCAGCAATTGTAACTTGGACTTTTAAATTTACATCGGCTTTTAGTCCTACTGGCTGGTAAGGAGAAGTAGCTGCGATAATACTGCCTTGAATAGTTATGTTATAGTCTCCAAACTCCATATCGGTCAGTTTTAAGTATCCATTGCCATCGCTAGTTAAATCTTTCGAATATTTATAAGTTGTCGGATTGAAATAAATTTCCTTAGTATTCTGCATATGAAAATTAACATTTGGCACAGGATTACCGCTTGAATCAATAAAGTTAATTTCCATTGTGCTAAATTTATCGATTACTAAGGTTTTATTTGTTACTTGTTGGACAAGAACATTTATGTCTTGAAATTGTTCATTAGGATTTTGAGAAGTTCTCGGATAAGTCATATCAATGGAGTAACCATCTTTAGTCGCCGTTAAATGATAATGATTATGACTATCAGGCGGTAAATTCGGCACCATTATACAGCCATCAAGGCCCGATTGAGCAGAAATGTTTACAACGGGACTAACACTATTATTTTCTATTGTTATTGTCGCTCCAGGCACCGGAGAGTTCATCGAGTCAATAACACAGATCTTGACAATCCCGGTATTAGACGGCGTCTCTGCTGCTTTTGCCCCAATGTTGGTTGTTAGTTGTGCTAGGTAGCCTGTCATTCCAACCTTGGTAACAGTAATTTCAGCTTTTTTATAGTCATAAGGGTAAAGATCTTTAGGTTTACCAACAATAGTTCCGTCAACATTGCCGTCAAAAGGATCATCAACATATGAAATCACCGTATGTACATTAAAACGAACTCCCCTCCGCACGAACTCCTCATTGTCTTTAATGGTTCCCGGCGGATAAATTAGGCCATGTTCGGTAGCCAAGCTATCGTACGGCATATTATGAAGTCCTTCCATTTTCTCGTTCGCCAAAGCAACGGCAGCAGTTTTAGCAGTCGCTAGCCCCATTGCCTTGAAACTGGCCGAATAAGCAGAGAGCACTCCGGTCGCAACCAAAGCAAGAACTGTAATATCTATTATTACTTCAATAAGAGTAAAACCGAATTTTTTAGTTCCTAGTTTTTTGATGAACCCCTCCAGTTTGTTTCATTTTACCTCAAATTGCTCTAAGAATAAATCTGTTTATTATTGAATAGATAATTTTCTAATTGGCAATTACTAATATCTTAATTTTTAGCCTTGACATTTATCCTAAATTGTAGTTAAATATAGGCAACTCTATGATTCAGGAGGCAATAGATCATGGCAGTTGTTTCTGTACCAAGAGAAATAACACTTCCGGATGGTTCGCTCAATGGGTCTGGGATTAAAATCGCCCATGATACCATCAGCGAATATCTGAGCCCACAATCCTTCAATGCCTTCAATCTGCCTGAAATAATCGCTTGCACGATAGATGGCGTCAATTACAGGTACCACCGTCCCGAAAACATCTTTTATCTTCCCGAGATGCTCTCGAACTCAGAGGAGGATACAACGGCAGGAGTGGATTTTACCACCGCAGGCAAGAGACTGCGTCTTCTATTCCAGGAAAAAGACGGCTCAATAGTTTTCAGAACTATTGAGCATTCCCCTCACCCCAACCTCAAGTGTCAATAAGGACACAAACAACTGGCCGAGCGGCCTCCAAACCGCCCGGCCTCATTTTTTAGAGCTATGATTTATCACACGAATAAAAAAGATATTCAAGCATTTTATCTCTTTTACAAATCGTTTATACTAAAGGGACTAAACCTATGAGGAAAATATGCCGAATATAAAAGAAATTATTGATGAAGAAAAAATTGAGCAAATTTTAGAGTCGACAAAAGATCCGTCTTCTAAACAAATTGAGGAAGTGTTAAAAAAAGCCGAGAAGAAAAAGGGGCTTAGTCTAAAAGAGGTCGGCTTACTCATAAATGTAGAAGACCAAAAAACTATTGATAAAATATTTGAAATAGCCGGCAAGATAAAAAACGAAATCTACGGAGAACGATTGGTTCTCTTCGCTCCTCTTTACATTTCCAGTTTTTGTATAAATGACTGCGACTATTGCGGCTTTCATCGAAGAAATAAGTCTCCAAGAAAGAAACTGACGATGCCGGAATTGCGGGAACAGGTTGAAATCCTTGAAGACATGGGGCATAAAAGATTACTTCTAGAATTTGGCGAAGACCCAAAAGAAAATCCAATCGATTATGTTGTTGAAAGCATAAAGGAAATATATAAAACCAAATCCCACCAAGGTGAAATCCGCAGGGTAAATGTGAATATTGCCGCCACCACTGTTGAAAATTACCGAAAATTAAAAAAAGCCGGAATCGGCACATATCAATTATTTCAAGAGACTTATCATAAAAGTTCATACAAAAAATTGCATAACGGTCCGAAAGAAAATTATGAAAGACAATTATTTGCTCACAATCATGCCTTTGAAGCAGGCATTGATGATGTCGGCCTCGGAGTACTTTTCGGCCTATATGATTATAAATTTGAAGTTCTGGCCCTAATATCTCATGCTCAGTATTTAGATAAAAAATTTGGTGTCGGCCCGCATACTTTTTCTGTGCCAAGGTTCCAGCCTGCTGATTCAGTCGATATGGATATGCCCTATAAAGTTTCAGAAGAAAAATTATTAAAAATTATTGCGATTTTAAGATTAGCAGTCCCCTATACTGGAATGATCATTTCGACAAGAGAAAGGCCGGAAATTCGGGCCAAAGCTTTCAAAATCGGTATTTCCCAAACCAGCGCCGGTTCAAGAACTTCTCCGGGAGGTTACGGCCATAAAAAAGTGCTGGAACAATTTAATATCGCAGATGAGAGAGATGTGCCTCAAATTATTGAAAGTGTCTTAGGACAAAATTTGCTTCCGAGTTTTTGCACCGCATGCTATCGACAAGGACGCACTGGGGAAAAATTTATGACACTTGCAAAACCGGGAGATATCCATAACCTCTGCCGGCCAAACGCTATTTTGACTTTTAAAGAGTATTTAGAAGATTATGCTAATGCCAAGATCAAAAAATTAGGCCAAAAAATAATTGAGAAATATTTAAATATGATTGAAAAGGAAGAGACTAAGAAAGAAACCATAAAAAGATTAGAACGAATTGAAAAAGGCGAACGAGATTTGTATTTTTAGTAAAAGGCGGCCTTGTATTGCAGGCCGCCACGATTTTATTATTGCTGATTGCTCTACGACAATCTAATGCTGGTCTTAGGAGCATCGTCTATTGACATCCCCCAAATAAGTGACCGCCACATCTCCGGAAAACGAATTCTCCATCTTGCGCAGGTCATACATGACCCATGCCAATACACGGTAAGGATACTCCGAGCAAAGAAAAAACAGACCTAACAGAGCCAAACCGAATTTCAAACCTGCATCCATGCCTTCCCTCCCAGCCATCCTATTGGATGATAAAAGTTATTATATCACTAATTATTAGAATGTAAAGAGTTAAAACAGTGGATAAAAAAATAAACAACCGATCGGTTGTTTATTTTTAAACATTATTATTTGGTCCTTCGATTTTGCTCATAATTGCTTCGACTTCTTTCAGTTGCTCAGCATAAATCGCTCCACTCAGGATCATTCGACTTAATACTAAAAATTACTACTTCCATAGTAGCAATTTCCTAAATGGTTTACCATGAGCGAACGAAGTGAGTCGAATGGTGGACCATGCCGGAGTCGGACCGGCGGCCTCTTCAATGCGAATGAAGCGCTCTACCAACTGAGCTAATGGCCCAAAGATTTATCTATGCAAATAAAGGTATGAAAAAATCATAACTACTATGACTTGAAGCAAGAGGCCAGGTATTGGAGACAAGCCAATCTTTTGGATCCTATCATGAAATTTATGAAATTTCTCTCCAATAATAGTATTTCGAAAAGCTCCTTGCCAAAAAGGTACATTGTCTAAAATATCTGGAAATATTCCCCCAAACGCTCCCCAGAAAAACGGGCTTTTAAGACCAAGATCAGCTTTTAGCAGAAAAATTATTAATAAGATGCCGATAGCTCCATCGATTATTAATAGAACTAACTGTCTTTTAGTGATTTCTCCATTATCGGTCGTATCATAATGAGGGATAGAATCTAATAATAAATGAATGATTATGCCTACAAAAAAAGCAAGAAACGGATTCCCAATCCTTTCTCCAACATAACCTGCCACAATAATATGAGATGCAATTAGCATAATAGAATTATTATAAAAAAGTTAAGGCCGAGAAGCAAGCTCTCGACCTTTGAAATACGGCGCCTTGGCCGCAACTGTATTCTCTGCTTCGACTCATGGCGCCAGACTCTGGCTTTCTGCATCGAGCGCACCCTTTAGATTTTCCAGCTTGATCTGCTCAAGGAGTTCCTTCCGGTGCACCGGAATGGTTCTTGGCGCCTCGATACCAAGACGAACCTGATCGCCTCGAACCTCTATTACAAGGATTTCGATATTATCATCGATAATAATCGACTGCCCAACCTTCCTTGCAAGTACGAGCATCTCTCACCTCCTGTTTCAACTTTGCTCATTCAGCCTAAAGTATTATAACCGAAAAAGACCTTTTAATCAAGGTCTTTTAGAAAAGCTGGTTTGATATTGATTTATTCCAAGGCCAATTGAATTATTCTAGTTATTAGATCCTTATAATTAATCCCTATAGCCTGCATCATCTTCGGGAACATACTGATTTTAGTAAAACCGGGAAGCGAATTAATTTCATTGATATATATCTTGCCACCGCCGTCCATTAAAAAATCTATCCTGGCGTATCCTCTACAACCGGTAACTTTGTATGCCTTTTCTGCCATCTCTTTTATTTCGTCAGATTGATTTGATTGCAAAGGCGCGTTTGCCTTCGTTTCAAATGGGTGAAAATATTTGGCATCATATGAGTAAAACTCACCGTCTGAATTAACCTCCCCTGGAAGAGAAATGATTAATTCATTATTCCCGAGTACTGCGATTTCAAACTCTCTCGGGTTTTTAACCGCTGCTTCCACAATTATTTTTTCATTGCACTTAAAAGCTTCTTCCAGTGCTTTTTTGAGTTCAGATTCACTATCCACTCTTGAAACACCAACTGAAGAGCCAGCGTTGTTTGCTTTTACAAAGCAAGGATAGCCGAAGTTTTTTTCTATATTCTCTTTAATTTTGAGTAAATCCCAGCTTTTATCACAGCCAAAATATTCCACAACCTTCAAACCCGCTGTTTTAAATGCATCATGCATCCGAATTTTATTCATATTCAATGCACTTGCCGCCACCCCCGAACCTGTATACTTTATGCCTCTATCTTCTAAATATTTTTGCAATTTTCCATCTTCGCAATTTGGTCCATGTACAGCCAAAAAAGCGATGTCAATGTCTTTTAATAAATTTTCATCAAGATTGCCATTTTTATCTATGTAAATTTCTTTTACGTCAAAGAGTTCTTTGTCGATATTTAAGAGAATCGATTTAGCGGTCATTCTTGAAACTTCATGCTCGAAAGATGCTCCACCATAAATCAATCCGACTTTTATTTTCTTTTTTTCCATAAACTGATGTTATCATATTTTTTAATTGAGATACAAAAAAAGCCAGTAATAAATACTGTCTATATTTTGGCTTGTCAAGTGAAGCCACAATTTATTGTGGTGAAGTTTGGTGGTACTTACTTAACGAAGAACGAAAATATTTTGAAAGAAATTCCTGAATGTTCTTAACTTAAGTTTATTGTAGCAAAAATTGCTCTAATTTCCCAGAGCAATTTTTGCGCTTGTTCCAATGTTCCGCCTCGCTACGCTCGGCGTGCTTTGCGCCGCCGCTTGGAGGGGTGTGGGGAGGAAAAGCGGCGGCGCTGGTTTGGGGAGGTTGAGAAATTGAAAAAAGAAGCAACTCATTGTAAATTGAATTTATGAACAAGTATATTGAGCTTCGTAATAAATTTATTCCAGAAGATATTAAAATAATTTTTGTTTTTGAATCACCGCCAGAAAATAAAGGTTATTTTTATGATTCCAATGCTAAAACAGGCGAACTTCTTTTTAGATCGCTAATGGAAGTTTTATTCAATGAAAAACCAAAAACAAAAATTGAAGGACTTAAAAAATTTCAAAATTCAGGGTATCTGCTCGTAAATCCTATTTACGAGCCAGTTAACAAGCTATCAGATAAGATTGCCGACGAGCTAATTCTGAAGAATTATCCTGAATTTTTGAAAGATTTGAAAAATCTAACAAAAAATAAAGATGTAGGAATAATTTTGGTCAAAAGTAATATTTGCCGATTACTTGAAAATAGATTAATTGGTGACAAATTCAATGTCCTAAACAATGCCAAAATTATTCCATTCCCAATACATTATCATTTTCAACAATTTAAAAAGCTAGTTTCTGATTTGTGTAATCTTACTTGATTGAGAATAAAAAAATAGCCTTTCGGCTATTTTTTTATTCAATACATAATCAGAAACAATATTTAAACTTTTGTACCCGTATCAATGAGCTTGTCATATGCTTCAAGAATCTGTTTTTTATAATTAGCAAATTCCTCTGGACTCTCCGTCTGGATAGCAAATCTTCTAAATAATTTTCCGAAACTTGGCTCTATGGCAGATAAATAATTACCCCTAGTTTTTTCCTTTAATACTTTTGAATCTCTAATCCAGAAATCGTTTTCACCAAGAGCTTTAACTAACGCCTGTAGTTCTTCGTCTGAAATTTGTTCATCCATTTTTGATGGTACTTTTTCGCCAGTTGCAGTCATTGGTCTTAAGATACCGCCTTGTTTTTGTGCTTCGATTTCGTCATTCAGCGGCTTAAGTGGCTCTAAGAGTTTTTGCAAAGCTGGAGATTTTGCAATAATTCTTTGCGAATTTTGTTCATATGCAGTTACAAAATCTTGAGCTGCTTCGATTTGTTCTGGCGTTGCGTTGTTGCTTTTAGCGGAATCAACAAGTGTCATGCCTGTTTTTGTGAAGAAATCATGAGGAGCGACTACACAAGTTAACCCATCAAATTCGTGATAAACATAATTTAACGGCAATCCTTCCCCAAAGGTACCCTGTAGGGTATCGTCGTCCATTTCCATGAAACCTTCTGCCTTCTTTTCCGGAGGAAGATTGAGATAATTTTCAACCTTTTCTGCTCCTTCGTTGTAATATTCTTTGCCCCTACCCCATCTCTCTCTTTCCCTTGATAGCTCTGCCTGCTCAGGCGTCATCATCTCTTCAGCCATTTTCATTTCTTCTGGTGTTGGCTGATACCCACCTGTTTCATTGGTCATTATTACCTCCAAATTTAATTTAGACTGATAATTTAAGTATTTTTGTGAAATTTCGACCAAATTTCACAAAATGTATTACCTTTTATTAACAAAAAGGACAACCACTCTAGGTTGTCGAGACCAACAAAGGGTTGCGCCCTTCGCTTGTTGAGTGATTGCCCTTGTGTAAGGCGCAACCACTCTTTTTCTTTGAAAAAGAATGCACAACCAAATTGTTGATCTCGACACTTTAATAATAGCAAACGAAGACATATTTGCAATAGTTTAATCTTAAGCTTGTCAACCCTATTTATTTTTCTTTTTTCAATTTCCCAACCTCCCCAAACCAGCGCCGCCGCTTTTCCTCCCCACACCCCTCCAAGCGGCGGCGCAAAGCACGCCGAGCGTAGCGAGGCGGAACATTGGAACAAGCGCAAAAATTGCTCTGGGAAATTAGAGCAATTTTTGCTACAATAAACTTAAGTTAAGAACATTCAGGAATTTCTTTCAAAATATTTTCGTTCTTCGTTAAGTAAGTACCACCATTGTAAACTTTTGTTGGAATTTGAATTATTGAACGCTGCGCTCCGGCGGCCGAAGGCCGCCGTCGCTTGCATCATTTTCTTCTTGTGGGAGAGCAAAATTTCAAAAGGAGCATTGAGCTTCCAGCTAACTATTTTGTTGAAAAGTTGATGGTTCGTTGAGACGCAAAGCGTCTTGAAGCAAAAGTATGAAATAGTATGAAGTATATACTTTTGCTTTCCGATTTTTTTCACCTCGCCGAAGACGAGAAAAGCAAGTTTTTTAATCGCCTCACCCTCGTGAGGCGATATCCCGCGCTTTATTGTCCGCTTTGGCGGACTTGCCCAAAAACAAGAAAGTATTTTGTTCGTGTATTGTTCGGTAGTTTTGTTGTATAATAAAATCAGTTAATAAATTGAACTAACTAGGAGGGGGCTATGAAAACAAAATACTTTCTTTATGCTCGCAAATCTACAGAAGACGAAGAAAAGCAAATAATGAGCATTGAAGCCCAACTTGTGGAGTTGGAAGAATTTGCAAAACGAGAGAATATTGAAATCATTGAAAGATTTGTTGAGTCAAAAAGCGCAAAAAAGCCCGGGCGAGAAGTTTTCAATAAAATGATGGAGAAAGTATATACTTCCCCTGAACCTGTCGGACTTCTCAGTTGGCATCCCGATCGTCTCGCCCGTAATTCCGTTGACGGCGGACAGATAATTTATTGCGTAGATACTTCTAAAATAGCTTCTTTGCGCTTTCCCACCTTTTGGTTTGAGCCAACTCCACAAGGTTTATTTATGTTGCAGGTTGCTTTTGGGCAAAGTAAATACTACTCGGACAATTTGTCCGAGAATGTAAAGCGCGGGATTAGACAAAAACTCAGGCGGGGCGAGTGGTTAAGCAAGGCTCCAGTTGGATTTATCAACAACGCAAGAACTCGAAATATTGAACTGGATGAAACAAAAGCTCGGATTATCAACAAAGCATTTGAGGAATTTAAGACCGGAAACCACACTTTGAGTTCTCTTTCTTCCCGCCTGAGTTTTTGGGGCTTGGTGAGCAAATCAGGAAAACTGTATGGCAAATCTATGATACAAAAAATGCTAACAAATAAAGCGTATATCGGCATAGTTGAATACAAAGGCGAAAGTTTTGAAGGCAGTTTTCCGGCAATTGTTTCCAAAGCGACTTTTGATAAAGTTCAAGAAGTATTGAAATTGCGAGCAAGGCCGAGAAAATCTAAAGTTAGCCATGACTTCCCGTTCACTGGGCTTTTCAAATGCAAAGAGTGCGGCGGTATGATTACGGCTCAATATGCTCATGGCAATGGCGGAACATATCGCTATTATCGCTGTACAAAACGACTCGGGCCTTGCTCGCAAAAATATTTGAGTGAAGCTCAGCTTGTGAATCAGTTAAAGGAGGAATTTTCAAAAGTCGCTTTATGCGAGGACTGGAAAGAAAAGATGCTGGCGCAAATTGAAACTTGGGAAAAAGAAACAAAGCAGTCTTCGCATATTTTCGCCCAAAATCTTGAAGACAAAATAAAACAAACAAATGAAAAGTTGGATAAACTCATCGATGCTTTTCTCGACGGAGATGTTGAAAAAGATACTTACCTAAAGAAAAAAGATGAGCTCATACAATCAAAAAAAGCCCTGCAACAAGACAAAAAGAATTTTGGGCGAAAAGGAAACAATTGGATTGAACCACTCAAAGAGTGGATAAATACTGCTCACCAAGCAGAAAAACTTGCTTTTGAAAACGATTTGCATGAAATGAAATCGTTTGTGAAAAAAATCGGAACGAACCATCAACTTTTTAACAAAATTATTAGCTGGAAGCTCAATGCTCCTTTTGAAATTTTGCTCTCCCACAAGAAGAAAATGATGCAAGCGACGGCGGCCTTCGGCCGCCGGAGCGCAGCGTTCAATAATTCAAATTCCAACAAAAGTTTACAATGGTGGGCGTACATGGACTCGAACCATGGACCTCGTCATTATCAGTGACGCGCTCTAACCAGCTGAGCTATACGCCCAAATCTTAATCATGATATCAAAAACTTGCCTTATTTTCAATACGAAAAAAGCACAGGTCCGCAGTATCGTCATTCTGAAGCCAATCCGCCAACTGGCGGAAGGCTGAAGAATCTAGGAGCAACGCTCAGCTAGATCCTTCGCTAATGCTCAGGATGACATAAAGCTACAAAGGTAGGAATATGACATTATAGCGTTTCCTTTTTTAACAAAGAAACATAAAACTTACTTCCCTTGTCCTTTACGCTCTCAGCCCAAATGTTTCCGTGATGAACATTTACAATTAATTTAGCTAAATAAAGTCCCAAACCAGCGCCTTCTTTATTGTAAACGGCCGAACTAGGAGCTCGATAAAACTTTTGAAATAACTTTTCGACTTCGCCTGAAGTCATTCCAACTCCTTGATCTTCTACTTCCACTATGTAAGAATTCCCCTTTTCCTCTACCCTCACAGAAACAATACTCTCCTTTTTATTTGAGTATTGAATGGCATTATCAACAATATTAATAAATAATTGTTTTAATTTCATATAATCGCCCAGAACAATGGCTTTGTGACTCAAATCGGATTTTAAAGTTATATGTTTTGCTTCAACTGAATGTTTGAGTTCCGAAAAGACGTCTCTTAAAAGCTCACTCAAATCAACCGGCACAAAAACATTACCGGTTTCTTTATTTCTTAAGTCTTGAATGCCAATTAGATCTTCACTCAAAAGAGAAAGCTTTTTTCCACTGATACTAATGTCTTTTATCAATTCAAACTCTTTCTCGCTCACTTTGTTGCCCACCTTCTTCAAAAGATAAGCAACGTCAAACTTCAAATGGTTGAGAGGGACTTTCAAATTATGTGCAGCAACATCAATAAACTCATCCTTCAATTTATCCAATTCTTTAAGATCAATGATGTCCTGTTCGAGCTTTCTTGCCATTTTATTTGTTGAATTCGCCAGATCTTCAATTTCATCATCGGTTTTAATTTTAATTCTTTCGCCGTATTTACCCTGGCTTATCCTCTGAGCCAACTTACTCACTTTGGTGATCGGAGACAAAATCAAGCGGTTGACAGAACCTGTGATCGCCAATGTAACAAAAACAAACGAGATGATAAAAAGCAAAATCGTTTGTTTTATTATCATCAAAATATTATCTCTGATTTCATCATAAGAAACGAAATAACGGAGCGTATAGGGATGGCTTCCCCAATCTGAAAAATAGGGATAAAAAATGTCGGTTAACTCCGAAGAATTTCTTGCATTATAAATGTATTCTGGCTCAGAGCTAATCACTTTTTCTAACAGTGAATGATCAATATAATCACTTTCGCTTCCTTTATAGCTGCTATCTCCGATTTTATCCGAGTCAAAAAGTATTTTGCCGTTAACATCTATTATCTGTACTTTCTTAATACTAGGATCAAGTTTTTTGATATCCTGAAAAACTTCTTTGAACTTAAAATAACCGGAGTCGAAATATAAGTCCCTTGCTTCAGATAGAGGCTTTGTCGAGAGCTTTGCAAAGGCCATTGCCTGTTCAGTTAAATTTTTCCTTGTTTTCTTTATGTTGTCTTTGCATACCAAATAACCGCTTACGCCAAAAATAACAAGCAAAATTGCCGTGACCAAAACAATAAACTTTTTTCTTAGACTATTTAATTTAAACACCGTTGGGCCAAAAAGACCCTAATTTCTAGGGCCAAATAATTATTCTGATTTCCCCGCCATCTCATACATGCGGAACATCCCATCTAGTCGGGGCTTCCAGTCGATTTTTGAAGACAAAGCATAGTTAAACGCATATTGAAAGAGTGGTATTTTAGCATAATCATCCATTGCCGTTTTCATTGCAGCCTGTACTTTTTGCTGGCGTACTTGTTGATTTAAAGTTTTAGAAGCATCTTCGATTTCTTTATCTAAAGCAGTGTTACTATATCCTAAGTTGTATTGCCCATAAACTTCGGACGGAGTATGAATTAAGCCTTCTAAAACTTCACTCGCATCTTTTGTATCTGGGGAGTATCCAAGAAAATAAGCTGAAGTTTGTTTAGCTACGATCGCTTCAAAAAATTTCTCTTGATCTAAACCATTTAACGTAACTTTTATGTCAATGTCAGAAAGATTGGCAGCAAGCCTAGAATAAAGTTCTTTTGCTGTCGGTGTATCTGGAAAATCAATTGTTAAAGCAAAAC
>JAMCZZ010000011.1 GCA_023484645.1 Patescibacteria group bacterium | reverse complement strand
TGAGGTGTATAAGGCCACCCTATTTTGCACTCCTGAGGCCCGCCTGCCGATGAGGCAGGTATATTTAAGACTTGTAAAGTTGACAACGACAACATGAATTGTACAGGAGAAAGTTTGTTTGAGAAAGCGTAATGAACTCTCTCGGTATTGTACCAAATAAGCCAGTCAATCAAAGAGCGGTTGAATTCGTCAGGATTCAGAAGCAGGAAAGCATGGTAATCAATAAATTCTTCTTGAATGGTCCTGTTGAACCTTTCTAGATGTGAGTTCATCTTAGGAGTTTTGGGGTAGGTATGATAGTGGCTCATGTGAAGCCGCCGCAGTTCTTCGTCGAAATGTTTCTTGAACTCTGAACCGTTGTCAGTTAAGACGTATTGGAACCCAAAAGGATAGGGAAAGACTCGGCGGCATAATCCAAAGAACTCCTTGGCAGCCAAAGAAGCATGAGATTTGGTCGCCCAGGCAAAAGAGAATCTGGTATAGATGTCTTCAAAAGTAATCACATACCTCCGGCAGCCGTTTACAAATCTTTCCACTGTATCCAGAGCCACTAAATGGCCAACGTAAAGAGCCTTGAAATCCTTAGGTTTTCTCAAGATTTTTTGCCTATTGGCTTTCTTAATCTTGCCGAAATGAGATATTTTTTGAGGAAACATTCTCAATCCTCCTAAATCTTTAATCAATCTCCCGATAGTTTTTGGTTTGGGACAGAAAAGACGGTTTGTCTCGCAGAATGTTTTAAGAACAGGATAAATCTTTTCTTTTCCGAGATTAGGGTATTTTTCCCTCAGATGCTTGATTTCGGCAATAACCTCCAATGGCCACAAACGTTTTCTTCTTCTTCGAGGAGCTCTTAATTTGTCGTTTAAGCCTTCGAACTTCCCGCCGGCTTCTCTAAGTCTCTTTTTCCAATTAAAAAGAGCGCGGCGTTTAACTTGAAAAGCTTCCATCGTCGCTTCCAACCCGTACTTTTCCCAGAAAGCGAGGATGCGGGCTTTCCTTAATGCTTTCTCTGTAATCATATACCGGTATTTTATCGCATCATTATAAACCGTGATAAATCCCTTGATGCCGGTATATTTGCAATGAATTCGATTAAAAAACTCCATAAGCCTATGGCTTCATGGAGTCCAGAATGTATCTTGCATTATGCACTCCAAAATCCACAAAATCCGCTGGTTTGACTATTTGAAAATTTTAGGTATTCTATACATCAAGTTCATATCAAAAACAACGCTTAGGCGTTTATAAAGGGAGGAATTACAATGACTTTTCTTATTGGTAGACATATACTGCTTAGACCACTGGAAAATCAAGATCTTGAGACGCTCTACAAATTTCGCAATTCTCTTTCATTCATTAATCTATGCTCGGTTCGTCGAAATACGATCAGCATTGAAGAGTTTAAAAAAGAATTAGAAAAAGATTTTGAACGCGACAGACATATCCAATTCTTAATTGAACACAAGAAAAACAATCAGGTTGTAGGAACTATATATTCATACAATTTCAACAAAGCCGATGAATATGCCTTCATAACCACATACATAGACGATCAATTTCAAAATAAAGGTTACGGAGCTGAGGCCTTTATTCTTTTTCTAAGTTATCTTTTCAAAACTTATTCACTGTATAAAGTGTACACGGAGGTTTATGAATATAATTTCCCTTCGCTTTCCGCCCTGCAAAACACGGATTTTTCCGAAGAGGGCCGTTTCAAAAAACATAAGTTGTTCGATGGGAAAAGGTATGACCTGATACGTTTTGCGATCTACAGATCATCTCTTGATAAAATCGATGGTTTTCTATCGCGGTTAAATCCAAAAAAGAAAGAAGGTGAGTAAGATGAGTAAGAGAGGCTACACCAAGGATGATTGTGCCAAGGAAACAAAGAGTACCCCGAAAGAAGTTTCCAACGCATGGCACACCGCGCGGGACGACGCCGCAAAAGAAAGTAATTGGAGCGTCCCTTCTAACCGCCACGGCGACGAGAGCAGAGACAGCGGCAAGAATGACAGTGGCGGTTCCGGAAAGTGAGTTCTTTTGAAAAACCGGAGGTTGCGCAAAGCAGCCTCCGGTTTCTTGTTTTATATACTATAAAAATATAGAATTAATTATTACCAAAACAATATAAACATGACTAAAAAATCCCCAAAAAAGAAGGCAAAAAATCCTCCTGTATGCACGCTGTGGTGGCAAGATGCGGCATATACTTACGAAGAAGAATTACCGGCAGAATTACCATCTCTTCAATTGACTACGGGTTTTATAATGGTTGCGAATGACGATTACACAAACATCGCAACAAATGTTTGGTACGATCAAAAAGACGGTACTATCTGGCCAGTTGACGGATTTGTAATTCCTGAAAAAGCAACTACTAAATTTAGAAAAATAGGATTACTTCATGGATAAAATTAATAAATTTCAAAAAGTAAAGATATTATGGACAGACGCGGTTATTTATTCTGCCTCATCGGTAGAAAAAAAATTAGAAATAAAACCCGCGCAAAAAATTACAGAGGGAACAATTGAAAAAGAAATTGCGCAAGGAATCATTATCAAAGATCCCTATACAATCAATGAAAAAACTGAAAAGCGCGATCCGAGAGAAGAAACCAAAAAGGCAACTTTTCTTTTTATACCTAATGGGATGATAAGAAAAATAATTCCGGCGTAAATATAAATAATTAAACTTTATCAACCTCCGCAATCCAAAAAAGCCGCACAAACGGCGCCATTATTTTTCTTAATACCGCATAACCCCACTTTGCCAATAAAGTTTCTTCATATTCAATAGCCTCTTCAACTTTTTTCTCTTCTTTCTTGAAAAATTTTTTGATGGAATTAAATGCCATTTTATTTAATTTTACTACTTTTTCTGCCATCCATCAATCTTTTTTCCGAATAAAACAGAGATTTGACTAATTGTAAATTTTATGTATTCTATACATCAAGCTCATATCAAAAATAACGCGAAAGCGTTTATAAAGAAAGGAGAGAAAATGGGAAATATTCCGCTTTTTAGACACATAGTACTTCAGCCAACAACCGTCTGCAATTTAAACTGCCAATATTGCTATTTACCAGACCGAGACAAAGTAGAGAGCATGACAAAAGAAGTGTCTGAAGCTCTTGTAAAAAGCATTGAAACGTTAGATTATCCAGTTTGCTTGGTGTGGCACATCGGAGAACCGCTAGCAACAGGTCTTCGGACTTTTAAAGAATTAATAGAGCCGTTTAGAAAATTACGAAACAAACAAAAAATTCGCCATAGTGTCCAAACTAACGGAACGCTTATCTCTCAACAATGGTGCAATCTATTCCGAGAAGAAAAATTTGAAATCGGAGTTAGTATTGATGGCAACGAACTCCAAAACTCCGGACGAGTAACAATTACCGGCATCCCAGCATTTCCTAAAATAATGAATGGCATTGAACTATTGAAACAAAATAATCTGTCATTTAGCGTCCTTGCCACGGTCAACTCTAAGAACATTAAACAAGCTGACGCTTTCTACGATTTTTTTGCTTCTCTTGGTTGCAATTCGCTAAACATTAACGTGGAAGAAAAAGAGGGGTTCAACCGACACAGTCGCGGAGCTAAAAGAAACGAAGTGAAAAGATTCTGGGAAGAACTTTTTAAAGCGTGGGCTAAAAATCCCGTTATAAAAATTAGAGAACTAAATATGGTCCTCGGTTACATAGCTTCAACGCTTTCTAACAACAAGAGCGAGAAAAAATACTATGGACGCGGATTCTGGCCCACAATTGCTTTTAGCGGTGATTTAACCGTCATCTCTCCTGAATTTATTTCCACCAACGAAGATGAACGGCAACGATTTATTATAGGAAATATTCTTGAAACACCACTTCATCAACTTGTCTATGAAGCACAAAATGCGTGGTACGTTAAAGAATTTTTTATTGGGGTGAATAACTGTCGTCAATCATGCGAATATTATGAATTTTGTGGCGGAGGACAAGCAAGTAATAAGTATTTTGAACTGGGCGATATCACGGGGACTGAAACAACTCATTGTCGAAATTCGCGAAAATTCGTAATGGACGCGGTCTTAAAATCGTTATCTAACAAATAACCACCAACATCGCAAGGAGGTGCGATATGTCGAAAACGCTGAAGGAACGGATTTCTCAAGCTGGGTCGTCATTCAATCAACTAACCAACTCTTTGCCGACCGACGTAAAACCGTGCGCGTTTTCCGGCTTTGGCGATCCAAGACCGGAAAAAGAAGTCGTCCTTCGCGGTTGGGATTACGATTGGAGTGATAAGGGATCAGATCCTCCCCCCTGGTCAGATTGGCCGGACAAGACAGAGTAACAGAAGTATGATCTTTTACTAAGAGCAACGTGGCTTTTATGCCATGTTGCTCTTATTTTTTTAAATTTTATTAAAATCACGCAATAGTCTCTCGTGATTTAACGCATGGCCTCTTCCGTATATGACAAAAAGATCCTTATCTTGATCCCAAACATTTTTAATATTTTTAACGACAGTCTGATCTCTATAACTCCCAGAGGCACGAACAAGATCTTTAAACGGATTATCTTCACGTGTCGGATTCTCTATTTTTTTGAAAAATTCAGCATCGCCAAAATTTAATTCAGTCCCAAAAAATTGTCGATGAATTTCTTTCATGTGATCAATGGAAAAAACAAAATCGTCCCATCCGCTTACTTTTTTATCTCGCTGCAAAAATGACAATAAATATGGATTTATATCCGGCTTTTGAGTCAATCGATGCCATTGGGAAACATTGCGAGCAAAATAATAATATTCAATCCGTTCCTTAGAAAACTGTTTCAAAAGGAAGTTCATTTCACTACCGCGATCCGGTTCAAAACATGAAATAGGTATATTTTTTTGATTGCAATGATAGGCTATAAAATCTATCTCACCTCCTTGAAGAATAGCCTCGACTTCTGTGTTGTGAATTCTCCAATTAGATTCAACCACCACAAAGGGATTTTTGACTCTAGATAAAAACTCGTTCCATTTTGATTTTATAAAATCAAAATGCGAATCAGCAGGATCCCAAGAATGCTTAACGCCTAAATAAAACAATAATTTTCCTTTATTCTCTAAAGAGAAAAAGTAAGGAGTGTTACTTGAAATTTCCATATATTTATTATTTTATTTTCAATAATTCTTATTGTCTTAGGCTGAAAAATTATGTTATGCCAAAAAGAATCCGCCAAAGCATTTAAAATGCCTTTATAAAAAGGTGGTTTTTGATGTTTGGTATACATGGCTTCCAAAGAATGAGTTGTACCAGCCTTCGTTATAACTTTTCCTCCATATTGACTAGATTTTTTGATAACTTTTTGAAGTGTAATGGCTGGTATTCTGTTTAATATTGGCACCACAAAAATCCTTAGAAATTTTGTAATCAACCTGTGCTTTTCCAAATCTTTATGATTGGCAACTGAAATTTTATGTGTGTGATTCATACACAATAGCTTCTTTAACTTTCTTCTCCTCTTTCTTGAAGAATTTTTTGATGCTGGGAAAATTCATATTATTAAAATAATATCATTTTTCTTTTGCTTTTGACACCTCAAAATCCACAATTTCCGACGGTTTGACTATTTGAAAATTTTAGGTATTCTATACATCAAGTTCATATCAAAAACAACGCTAAGGCGTTTATAAGGGAGGATATTAACGTGTATAGAAAACTATCCGCGCCGATCTCGGTACAAGTAGAAATTACGAGCAATTGCAATAATAACTGCATCTACTGCTACAACCACTGGCGAGAATACGGAAAATCGTTATCCACAACTCTTTCGACTGAAAATCTGAATTTTATCTGTGAACAATTAGTAATTCATCAGGTTTTCACAGTAACAATAACAGGAGGAGAGCCACTTTTATTTTGGGAGTGTCTTCCGGAAGCAATCGAAAAACTTGAAGCAGCGAATGTAGGCGTTAGCCTTAATTCGAATCTGACACTCCTCACTCCTAAAATTGCTCGTGCTCTAAAAGCAAGCGGGCTCAAAACAATCCTTACTTCGATTCTTTCCAATGACGAAAAAATCCACGACCAACTTTCCAATCGAACAGGCGCATGGGAACAGACTGTCCAAGGAATTGAAACGGCTATAGCGCAAGGCTTCAATGTCAGCGCGAATATGGTTTTGCTAAAACAAAACCATAAACACATCTATTCAACAGCTGCTTTCTTGAAATCCCTTGGCGTACAGTCCTTCTCGGCTACAAAAGCTTCTCCCTCGCTTAATTCCCGCAATTTCGACGAACTTCGTCTAAATACCGAGGAACTACGCGAAAGTTTGAGCGTGCTTGAAACAATTAAACAAGATCTTAGTATGAGTGTGGATATCCTAGAATGTTATCCTTTGTGTCTTCTTGCTGATCTTAATCGATTTTCTCATTTTGCAAGAAGAGGTTGCACGGCAGGAATAACCGGTTGTACGATTGGAGCTGATGGAGACGTAAGACCTTGTTCACACGCCGATCTTACATATGGCAACATTTTTCAAACTAAGTTGTCGGATATATTCGGCGCAATGGACGATTGGCGTGATGGCAAGTACGTTCCAAAGGATTGCAGACAATGTTCTTATTTCAGAATGTGTAGCGGTGGTTGCCGCATGGAAGCGAAGTATCTTGGAGATATTTGCGGAAAAGATCCTTATATGACGAGCAAGCAGGAAATCACTCCAAAATCACAATCTTTTAATCAACCAAGTGCGCTCTCACAGAACCAACGATATTTTCTCCAACCAGATTTGCGTTGGCGAGTTGAAGAATTCGGTGCCGTTATCGGAACAAACGCTTCAAGCCCACTTCTCATCAATGATGATGGGTTAAAAATAATCCGATCGTTGCCACGTTCTGGATTCACTTCTGCGGAAATAGTGCAAGAAAACGATCCCAACCGAGAAAACATTGAAAGATTCCTCACGACTCTTCTACGGACTAAATTCATCGTACCGGTCAAAGTGCAGTGAATTTCATCCCCGCTACAACAGAGAAGGAGGTGAATAAAATGGAGCCAAAAGTTCTTTCTATGTTTGAGCCCTCGTCTTCCGATGAGGAGTCGTTAAGCAGTCTAATGCTGGACGGCAAAAACCCCTGTGAGTGCTATGGTAAGCCCTGCGACTGCGACAGGTCGGGTTGCTACACGCATATTCCTCCCCCGTCCTGCGAAACCAAGTAACTATCAACTGTACTGTTTTTAAAAGGCAGAGAGTGCAACTACGCTCCCTGCCTTTTTTCTTAATAGAGAAGCGCTAATTAAATCTCCACGGGCTTTTTATATTCCTCTAAAAGCTCCTTATTTTCAAAAATAGAATAGCCGTGCTTGTTCCAAAAATCTTTCTTTTCTTCAAATTCTTTGGACTTAGAATTAAATTTTTGAGTTAATTCAGCCAGAAAAACCAGAAACGGCTCTTTTAATTCTTTACTTGCGAGATATTCGCTCTTTATCCAATCCACTATTCTTGATTTCGCACCGCCAGATTTTTGGATAAACAACTCCCGCAATTCCGGGTTGCCGCTATCAATATCTATGCCGAGAATATTCTTGAGAGGCTCCGTATTAAACAGTGCCGTAGTGAGGGATTCTTTTAAAAAATATTTTACCGCTTCCCCCAACTGTATTTGCTTGTCTGCCTCTATTGCCGATAAATAATCGAAGAAAACGAAATGAGATATTTCGTGTATCGCTATATAAAGCACATTTTCTTTTCGCTGATTTTTTATCTCAGTTAAAATAGAGAAGTAAAATCTGTTCTCTTCGAAAGGACAAAATGGTAGAATAGTGGGGATACCGGTGTAAATCGCTCCATCTTCCCATTCATACTCCATCATGCTACTCAACGCTTGAAGGGCGTCGTCTCTCCTTTCTTCTATTGCCGCTATCAATATCTAAG
>JAMCZZ010000036.1 GCA_023484645.1 Patescibacteria group bacterium | reverse complement strand
ACTTTCGATATCCTAACTGCTCCCGGCAGAACAGTTCCATATTTTGTTGCAGTTCCTACTTTTCCATTCATGTACACCTCCTGCATTCATTGTATCAATGTGTACACGATGTGTATGAACCTAGACAACGAAAAAATCTCGAGTTGAAAAATATTCTCTAATTGATATTATTAGGATGGTTCCGTCGGTATTTTAAATTGGGCTATTAATTTTTTGTTAAGGGACCCAGCTCTTTCTATTAAAAGGGCTGGGCGCTCCGCTTCGGCGGAGTTGGGCTTATATTTGAGCCGATCGTGATCGGCTCGTGCGGCCACCCACTTTGCATTTTGGACCAATTTATCTTCATCGGCGGAACCATTTTAACGGGGTGTAGCGTAGTTGGTAGCGCGCAGGGCTGGGGGTCCTGAGGTCCGCGGTTCGAGTCCGCGCACCCCGACCAAAAATATATGAACAAATTGCATCTAAAAGATAGAGTTTATGGCGAAGTTGAGATAAAAGAACCGGTAATTTTGGATTTAATAAACAGCCCGTCTTTGCAGAGGTTAAAAGATGTCGACCAAGCCGGTTATCAACCGCTTTGGGTTAATCCTAATGTTGACGTCGGCGAATACGATCATAGCCGTTTTGCTCATTCTTTAGGCGTATATTTGCTATTAAAAAAATATAAAGCGTCTCTGGAGGAGCAAATTGCCGGTCTGATACACGATGTTTCGCATTCGGCTTTCTCACATTGCATCGATTATGTTTTGGACAGCGGTCTTGAGACGGAGCAGAATCATCAGGACCATATATTCGATAATTATGTAAAAAATTCTGAGATACCATCAATCCTGAAAAGATATGATATTGATGTAGAATATATTCTTTCAGAGAAAAACTTTCCTTTGAAAGAAAATAAACTGCCTGACATATGCGCCGATCGAATTGACTATTCTTTAAGAACTGCTTGCATATTTGGCGAGATTAAGAGTGCAAAATATTTTCTTGATAATTTGATCGCAGAGAACCAACATTGGATATTTAAAAATTATGAAAGCGCAAGAAAATATGCTGAGCTATTTTTAATCATGAACACTAAATATTATACGCCGCTTCTTTCTGCAGTGATGTTTCAGACTGTCGGGGATTATCTTAAGCATTCTCTCTTGAGAGGTTACATCTCTGAAGATGATTTATACACCACCGACAAAATCGTTCTCTCAAAAATTGAGCCCCATCATCAAAATGATAAAAAATTGAAATTGTTTTTTGACAGGATGAATAAGAGAATAGATTTTGAAAATAATCCAAAAGATTTTTATGCCTCGATTCTTTGTAAGTCACGGGTAATCGATCCGCTCTGTAAATACAAAGAAATGATTAAGCGAGTTTCAAAAATTGATAAAAATTGGGCGCATGTGGTAGCAACGGAATCGAAACCCAAACAATACTTTTTAAAATTTGCTAATTAATCGTGATTACTTTGCATCTGATTGAAAAATCCACTAAGATAAATATAGAAAGAAAGAAAAATATTTAATCAAATAAGGAGGACTATGTTTTCAAGAAAAGAACCTGAGCATTCGTTCTATGGAGTAGCGGTTTGTTTTATCATTCTGGGGACAATAATTTTTGTTTATGGATCAGTCGCTTGGTTGTTTAATATTTTTAGTGCTGATTCTGGCTTTTATTTTCCATCGTTTAAAGTACTGGGCGGATTGATAATTATGGCTTTGGGTTATATTCAGCTGGAACTAGGACTATTGAGACAAAAATAACCTTCTTTAAGACTTAAAAAGGCTCTATCGATTGATAAAGCCTTTTTAAGTTGATTAATAAAATTATTTCTTTAGAATTCGATTTAAAGTTAAAAAAGAAAAGAAAGAGAAAACGATTAACTCAAAAATGGAGAGAAAATCTGGTTGAGCTGTAGGTTGCTGGTATGGGTTTGCATTTAATGAGTTTTTTTCAGATGCTAAAGTATGTATACCTTGATTTGTGACTGGTCCGTTATTCGTATCTATTGAACCTTCAAAATATTCTCCAATGACTGTGTTAGAAGATTTTTCATTTATACTCCTATCCTGTGCATGTATTGCGCCGTAACTAAAAAAGAAGTAATAAAAAACAACTACTAGAACTGCTGATATTGTTAATCTGTTTTTAGCTGAAGTTAGTCTCAAGTTTATATTTTAATAATAACTGTATTTAAGTTTATCTCAATGCCTTATGTAATTAAATTGAAAATTGCACTAAAAACCACCTGCTTTTTAGTGCAAAGTTCTAAAAGCAATAATAAACCTTAATTGAAAAATTATTTTTCCAACACATTAGCGTCGTCTTTTTTCGTCATCACGGCGTTTTTCATATCTCTCTTCTCTATACTCATGGGCAACTCCGGGACCAAAGGAGCGTCTTTCTCTTTCTACTCTGTCTTGCATTTCTGTCTCTTCAGAAACAACGATAGCGCTCATGATAGCAAGCACGACAAAGGACCCGATTATTTCCCATATCAAAGTCATTCCTTGAAAAAAACCAATCGATGTATTCATGGTCCCAAATCTTAAAACGTCGACAAAAAACCAATAACCGGTTATGGCCCCAATAATTCCAGTTATTATACTGTGCCACATACTTATCCTTCTGCTCATTGCCCATCCATACAAGATTCCTATAATGGCTCCAACTATAATTGTAATTAACCAACTCATTTTTATTACCTCCTTTCAAAATTACATTTTAAGCATCTTAATTGTTGCATTTTGATATTCAAATTCATTGGATTTTTGTTAAACTAGTATAAAATTTTTTTGACTTTTTCCACAAAAGTCAAAAACTTGACATGAAAAAATATATTGTAGTACTGTAGAAAACATAGGGGAAGTTGATTATCTGATCCTTTTCCATTCTTTGGACAAGATCGGGTAATGAACTTCTACCCGGGAAAGAGAGGATACTAGGTCTTATCTAAAGTCGCGGTAATAGCCGTGATGCAGTTCTTTCCTTTCCATGAAAGGAGAAGCCTATGGCAAGACTTTTTAAGGTACTGCTTGGCTTGATGCTTTTGGCAGTCTTCGCGCTTCCGGCTATCGCCGGACCGCCGCCGCTGATTCTGGCGGCTACTATCAGCGCGACTTCGACGGCGATCACTCCAGTGCCTGCGATGCAGGTAGTGCCTACGGCTTCGCCGCCTGTGATTATGGCGGTTGAGGTCAAGGCGACGTCGCCAAGGGGATCTTCGGCGAAGGAAGTGCAGGGATGGTGATTTCTTCTTTTTCATCCTTCAGCCGTGATCTGACCAACTCGCTCGCGACCGGCGCGGGCCAGACACCGACAACCTCGTATACCTACTCCGTCGCGAAGAACGCGACACAGAAGACGACGATGAACGGCAATGCCGTCCTCAGCTAGGGCACAGAGCCTTTCAGGAGGACGAACAAGGGGGGTGGGCGCTTATGCGCCCCCCCCATCAAAATAGGCGGCATCCAAATTGGATGACCGCTTTTCGCATTTAAGGTAATTTAATTTATAATGAAATTATGAAAAATATTGAAAATTATCGCAAAAAAATCGACGAAATTGATTTTAGAATCATTGAACTTTTAGCACAAAGGATGAAAATTGTCGAAGAAATAGGAGGATGGAAAAGAGAAAATAAGATCTCTTTCTTTGATCAAGAGAGATACGCCAAAATGATTGAATGCAGGGTCGCTTTTGCCCAAGAATTAGGTTTGGATGAAGATTTTGTGAAAAATATTTTTCAAATTATCCACAAAGCTTCACTTGAATGCGAAAAGAAAAAATAATTAGTCAAATATTCTACTAAAGATTGATCAGATTTCTTCTTCGCCTGTGTAATCGATATCTTCTTTTTCGATCGTCTCATGATTAATATAATTAATCACAACTCCTGCGAGGTTATGATCTAAATATTCAGATGTTCCTCTTTCATCGCCGATTAGTTCTTCGCATAACTTCATTGTTTTATCATCGCGGCAAACTTCTGCTGCAGTGAATATAGCTTTAAAGGTAGCTTTTTGAAAACAATCTATGCCATATTCAATAATTGTATCTTTAATGATTCTGCCCTTTTCAAATCCCTGATGATATTCTTCCATGTTTCTAATCACAAAGGCCAAACCGGTTTTTGCAGTTGACACTTCATCATCTAACTCTTCGACTCTATCTTTTATCTTTTCGGCCTGTTCAGCGATGCTTTCTACTTTGTCTTCGAGCGCCATTTTAATATCAATATCTTCAGTATCAGAAGCGTGTTGCTCTAGAATTTCAATTATAGCCTCTTCCATAGCATAAGCATCTTTTAAGAAGTTAATAATTATTCTTACGCATTGCATAGCTTGTTTATTTATTCTTTCCAATTTCTTTCATGATCTCTGCAACCGAATTGTATTCTCTGTCACTTATTCGGCTTAAGACGTCGACCACTTCGCTGGTATCCGGTCCGGGCCCTTTTCGGGCAAGATCAAGGACCTGACTTTTATTCGTCGGGAATTTAATTCCTTTCAAATGTTTCATAATATTTGCAGGACCGTGTCCACCTACACCTCTAGCCATATTAATCCCTTCCTTTCATTTTTTAATTAAATAACGTTGCTAACTCCTTGCTCAAATTTAATAGAAATTTCAGTTAATTTATATGGAGAATGTTCTATTTGTTTAATTTAATGATGCAATGATTTCAATTTTGCGAATATGATGAAGCGGTGAATAGTATTGAGGTGTTGGCATGAATAAAGCATCGTTGTTGGATCGAAAACAAATTAAAATTATGAAACTCAAATTAAAAGACAATTGGGAAGTAGTTGATGATAGAAAAATCAGAGGGCAGTTTATTTTTAAAAATTTTCCGGAAGCAATTGATTTTGTAAATAAAATAGTGAAAATAGCGGAAAAATTAGATCATCATCCAGACATTTCTATTCACTATAATAAAGTAATAATAGAGATCTGGACACATAAAGTAGAGGGGCTGATTGAGTTAGACTTTGATTTAGCGGAAAAAATTGGAAGGCTTAAATGATTTTTAAAGACCGGCAAAATGCTGGAATATTATTAGCGTCTAAACTTCTGAGATATAGAGGAATTGATTCAATAGTTTACGCTTTGCCGCGAGGCGGGGTGGTAGTTGGGGCAGAAATTGCTAAGATGTTGAATATTCCATTAGATGTAGCAATAGCGAAAAAAGTTGGGCATCCGTTTAATCCTGAGTATGCGGTATGCGCTGTTTCTGAAAGTGGCGAAACGGTCTGTGATGAAGAAGAAAAACAAACTGTCGACGAAAATTGGCTCAAAAATGCTATTGATCGTGCAAAAAAAGAAGTATTATTACGGAGGCGATCTTATTCAAAAATAAAATCCCCTATATCGGCTAAGGAAAAAATTGCGATATTGGCTGACGATGGCATTGCAACCGGTTTGACAATGAAAGCAGCGATAAAATGGGTAAAAAATCAAAAACCAGAGAAAATTGTAGTAGCAGTGCCTGTAATTCCAAAGGAAACGGTGGAAGAGTTGAAAAAAGAAGTTGATGAAGTGGTCGCTCTGGATATTCCAGAACAATTTTTGGGGGCAATCGGCGCTTATTATATTGATTTTTCACAAGTAACGGATGATGAGGTGGAAAGGTTGTTGTCAGAAAAGTATGAATAAGTATGAAACTAAAAACCGAGCAATAAAAATCCCCATCAATTCAATATTCCTTGAAGGAATTCTTAGCGTTCCAAAAGAGGCTTCTGGAATTGTTATTTTTGCTCATGGCAGTGGAAGCAGCAGGCTCAGTCCGCGAAATAGTTTTGTTGCCGAATATTTACAAGAAAATGGTTTTGCAACTTTATTATTTGATTTATTAACAGAGGAAGAAGACCGGTCATATGAAAACCGGTTCGATATTGATCTTTTAATGGAGAGGTTAGAAATTGTGACGGACTGGGTGTCGAAAGAGCCAGTAACTAGAAAACTTAAAGTTGGTTATTTTGGAGCTAGTACTGGCAGCGCTGCTGCAATTAAGGCTGCCGTGGGACTGGAGAATAAGATATCCGCTCTAGTTTCAAGAGGTGGGAGACCTGACCTTGCAGCAGCAGAAGCTGCAGATTTAAGAGCCCCGACTTTATTTATTGTCGGTGGAAATGACAGGATAGTTTTAGAACTAAATAGTATGATTTTTGATAAGATAAAAACTGATAAAAAATTTGCAATAGTTCCAGGAGCAACACATCTTTTTGAAGAAAAAGGAGCTTTAGAGGAAGTGGCTAGATTATCAGCTGAATGGTTCAAGAAATATCTATAATAAAAAACGAGACCCCGACGTTGTTTGCCGAGGTCACTGATAATATGCATAACCCATGTAACCGCTATCGCTACCTTTCTCGGAATTGCATGACGACCATATTGGCTTGATGATTCTCTGGTTTTTGCCTCAATTTCTCCACATACCAGAGTGAAAGAAGAAAGATAGCATAAACGATTATTACGTTTCTATATTCACAAAGCCATCTTCTGAACTTCATGGATATTCCTCCCTTCTGGCGATTTTATGGCATCATACTACCACTATCACCATGTAAATAACAGTCATCCTAGATAGAGAAGCCCCGGCACAACATGTGCGCCGGGGCATGGTTCAGAGCCACTGCTATAGCGGAACCTTAAAGAGCTGACTCACTTCGTTGAAGGCCCCGGCAAATGTAACACTGAAGGCAGTTTCAATGTTATCGGCGCCGAAGCCCATCCAATCGGTGCTTTCTCCGTTATTTCTGACGATTTGAACAGAGAAAGGCCTGTTCTTGGAAGGGTCTTCCAGCCGAGGCAATCTCGGCTTTATTGCCTTCTGGAGCCCCTCGAGAAAGAGTTGACATAGCCGTTTGTCAGTAACGACTAAATAGTCATTCTTCTCATCGAAATGCCAACGGGGATCTTTGTATCCCTCCATTCGAAGGATTCCTCGGATCCTCACTTCCTTGACAGCAGAGCCTTCCCAATCGTCAACCTGCTTTCTGGCGCTTGAATCGGGTACGAAGGTTGGCTCCTGGGCTCTCTTCAGAACGGCATACCAAGTCAGGTTGGTAGCGAGAAGTAAGGCTGCAGCGATAACTATTACCGTGAGCTTTTTCATGATCCACCTCCTTAGTAGACCCAGAATTGCAGCATTGCGTAGCCGTCATTACCACCAAACAAGCTGCTGCCGAATGAGCGAAGTTTTTGGTGAATGTTCCACCATTCATTAGGCACATTGGGCTGGTTGAGTAAAAGTGGACATCCTGGCGGATATCTACCGATAACTCTTCTAAGCTCCATACCAGTAGTCGAACCCCATATACCAAAGATCCCGCGAGGGCTATTTACTGACGCGACAAAGTCTATCCAAGACATTGCGCCACTGCTTGTCGTGTACCAGCCAAGGCAGACGGCCTCTTCGAATTCGTCGTAATAAGTACCGAGCGCTTCGGCGAAGTCATTTCTTGCACTGTCGCTTACCTGAGGTGCGGTAGCTGCTGGATTTGACAAATAACCTCCAACCTTGCCGCTATGGCACGAGTCGTTGAACCAGAACCTAATCCGGTTCGAATACTGCAAGCCCCAGCTATCAATACCCATACAGTCTATTGCCCCAGGTATTGTCCACGAAGTAACAAGAGTACTCCGCCTATTCCTTGAACGCGGCAAAGCAATAAACGTTTGCTGCTTGCCAGTTACTGGATTCGCGGTTACCATGCCATGGCAAAATGTATAGCCCATCTGACATGAACCATTAGTAACAATGGCAGTAACGCGATCCCAGTTACCCTGAGTAGGAGAAAGTCGCTTTGCAGGCCAACCCTTATCTCTGGCTTGCCTGTAGAGAGTATAGGTTGCCACCGGCCACAACTTCATTGCCGGGTCATTTCTCCAGTTGGCAGTGTTTGGCCTGCCAGCGACACAGAGAACTTTGACTGCACTATCCGGTATGACTCGCACACCTATCCATTTTCGAATAGTTTTGGTGGCAGTTTGAATCTCGACAACCCCGACATCGGGTTGATCTTGGTCTGCCTGTGTCGGATATACTTTACCATCCCAGACGCAGCTTACACTACTTCCTGTGCCTTCTGCTAGTAATCTTTCTCCAATATAAGCCTCGGCAAGTCCTGGATCAAAGTCTTTGACCACGACTTTCCAACTGCTCGATTGCTGCAGGTTAGCAGAAATGGTCATAGTTCCTCCATTGATCAGATCTACTTCGCCATCCAACTCCGCATTAGTGAATGTTGTGTTAACGGAATTGATTGTGTTGTTCGAGACGAAAGTAAGAACTGAACTTTTAAGGAAGTTACCATTCTTATCTTCAATCACACACCACACCTGGTGTGGTCCATCAGTAAGATCGGTTGTCTCGATATCGGTATCGAAAACCAAATATGTTGGATCTTCAGTTTCAGGCTGTGCAATGTCTTGGTCGACTATCTGACCGTCGACATACACAGTACAGAACCTGAGCTGATCGACGATTGTCTCGGTGCCGCCGTTGATAATGGTCATGTCATGGCAGTACCAAGTAACAGGTACCACCCCAGACAGGGTTTCTCCCGTGAGCTTTTCTGGTTCACTAGGCCAAATCAAGGGGTCGTTATCTCCAGCGTAGAAAAGGTTATATGCTCCCTTATCTCCACCGGAAGTAACCACCAGCCTGGCGGCTTCATGTACCGAACTAGCTCGGACAACAACCTTGGCAATGCCGCTACTGTTCGTACGAACTGGGGCCGGTGTAACTATTTGCCCCTTGTCCAGTTGAACATCAAGTAGTTCATTGCCATATCCACGGCCTTCCTTGTCATGTACGGCGATAGTTATCTCAACCGTAGTTGTACCATCGGCAGGGAGTATATTGTAATCACTTCCTATGCTGATAAGCTTAGCCGGCGACAGAGGTGAAAGCGTAAAGCTTGCAGTGCTCTGGGGGAAATTGACCAGTTTGGTTTGGGTTTTGTATCCAAATAGTTTGGCACTAACAGCATACTTTCCCTTTGGCAATTGAAGCGAGAAGGTGCCGACACCACTGGAATTCAAGGTTGCTGAAGCAGATCCTGCATCAGTGATGATTTGCACTGTTTTACCAGCGGCATTCGCGTCAGCCGTTACTGTACCTGTGAGCATGAAGGTTTCCGGACCCCTGGTCTCACTTGTCTGAGACACAGAAGGATAGAAGCACGGCACGATGGCACCGTAGTAGTTGTACAAAGAAGCAACACCCGAAATAGCGGCTTGCTGATCCTGCCCGAAAGGACAATAACCCCAAACCTTAATCCCTTTTGTCAAATACCCATCGACAGTTAAGTCGTTAGCTAGTCCCGTGCCGTCATCCATATACCACGAGCTATCATATGGACTAGCTGCATTAGTGACATTACCCCAAAGCCGAGTATAGCTCCCCTGAGGCGACAGGCCTTCTTGGAAGATGGCCCTTTGAGGCATACCTAGCGGTCGAGATAACGGGTAGCCAGGCTCAGTTGTAACTATCTCGGCTGCAGGAATGACAAATACAGGCTCACCAGTATCAGGGAATTTGCTTACAAATCCCTTAGCACTGAAACAGTCTCCTTCTGTGAAGCTTTGAGCCTCAGGCCAGATGGCAATGCCAAATGTTCGATCAGGGTACTCGGCGTAGATAACAGGGTTGTAGTACTGATCGTAAGTAGATAACATTACGACAGCCCCGTTCATTTCGGCTGGAGCACCAGCAGGCAATTGTCTCAAGTTTGCGTCTGCACATGTGCAGAACATGAGAGCAAGCAATGTGACAGTAATTCCAAATAATCTTACGACTTTCATTTTTGTGTTAACCTCCGTAGATTCTTTTCATCTCTGATTCCCTCTAGGCTGTCGTCCATGATCTGATCCCAGAGTTACTACAAAATATTCAGTCGACTTTGTAACCTCCATTAATCCTTTTGATGTTAAGGTGCTCCTGTGACAAGTCGCAGGTATGTAACAAAACCGATAAAAAAACCGAAGTTCTTAGTCTTCGGTTGCCCAGCCACCATATCTGGCGGATGCCAAGACTTAGGTCTGTAGTTTTGCCTGCCCGACATGCCATCAATAGGTTAAATCAACCTATGATGAATGTCCGAACAGTCCCATCTACCAATCATTAAGTTAAGTTATGGCAGGCGGGCGTCCCCCGATTTATCGGGGTTTGCCTTTATCGGTTTTAGTGCTTGCATACTACATAATTATTGCTAATTTGTCAATACTGTTGTGTAATTAATTTGATTTTATAAATATTAATTATATTTTTCTGATAAAATAATAATGATGAGTTAAAATTATTACTTAAAAAAGGAGGAAGATGGATGCTCGCAGTTTCTTTCCTAGTGCAGACATGCCTTTTTTTGAAGGCGTGGGCGGGGCGTTGATTATGGTTCTTGTGTTATGGTCTTTGATTTGGAAGGGTCTTGCGCTTTGGCGAGCGGCCAGAAGAGGGGAGAAAGCTTGGTATGTGGTTCTTTTGATATTAAATACGATGGGTATTCTGGAGATTATTTACTATTTTCTGATCGCGAAGACAGACAAGGTGAGCAAGAGCTAGCTTTGCTTTAACTTTTTTAATTATTGCAAAATCCATCATTCGGTGAACAGCCGACAATGTTTGATTTATGGATTAAAAAAATATATTCTTGATGAGTAAAATTGGGATAAGAAAAGGAGAACTTTGGCATTAATTTACGAAACAGAAAATTTTATTGTTGAATCCAAAGAAGATCCATTTGTTACTAGGAAAGACGGCGGTCATATTCGGATTAAAGTAAAAAATGAGAACATCTCAGATCGGACCAAGCTATCACCTTCTGAAGCGATCGAACTAATGCGATTGACGATGATTGTCGGCGAGACCATGGAAGTTGCAATGACTAGACGGGGAATACCCATTGTCAAAATTAATTATCAAGATATGGGCAACTGGGCTTATAAAACAGGAGCCAAAAACTATTGCCATATTCATATATTAGGGCGAGCAAAAAATGCAGTGAAACAGCCATTTCCAGAGTCGGTGTACTTGCCAGATAGATCAACCGGCTTTTATGAAGGTTTTGAGCCGTTAAATGATGGTGACATTAAGGAAATTAAAAAAGAAATCGATCGTATTTTTAAAGAAGAAAAATATCAAGATAAGAATTGGCGTTTATAGGACAAACAAATGGATATAAAAAGTTACTGGGAGAGAAAACATTCAAGGTATGAAAAAGCAGATTGGATTGATACTCCTAGTATTTTTGCTGAATTTGCACTCGAATATTTTCCTAAAAAGGGGACTGTGCTTGATCTTGGAGCAGGACAAGGACAAGATTCGCGATTCTTTGCTTCACTAGGATACGATGTACTAAGTACGGATTTTTCTGATTATGCATTGAGTCTCTCAAAGAAAAAAACAAAAAATTTAGAGAATATTAAATGGCAAAATATTGATATGTCAAAAGGTGTTTTGCCATTTTCTGATAGCTCATTTGATGTTGTTTATGCAAACTTATCACTCCATTATTTTGATAGTGAAATAACAGAAAAACTGTTTTCTGAGATAAGGAGAGTGCTAAAGAATAATGGCATTGTTGCAATGCTGTTAAATTCAATCAAGGATCCCGAAGTGAAGACCCTTAAATCGATAGGCGATGGATTATACGAAGATGAAAGAGGCCTTGAAAAGCGATATTTTTCTGTGGACTACCTTAAAGATAAAGCTGCAGGTAAGTTCAATATAACACTACTAGATTATAATGGCGCCAGATACGACAATGAAAGAACTCAGGAATCTTTAAGATTTATCGGTAAAAAATTATGAACCAAGATCATCCATGGATTGGGATTGATGCCATAATCCTAAATTCAAACAGTCAAATATTATTAATAAAGAGAAGTTTGGATTCAAAAGCTTATCCAGGGCTTTGGGGGCTGGTTTCGGGAACGGTTGAATGGGGAGAGGAGATTGGAGATGCCGTTATTCGAGAAGTAAAAGAAGAAACTAATTTAGATGTCGAAATTGTTAAATTCGTAGGTCGTTATTATGATAAAAAAGGGCGCCATCCAACAAAAACTATGATTTGCTTGCCGCATATCTGTAAAATAGTTGGAGGAGAATTGAAAGCTGATACTGACGCAGATGATGCGAAATGGTTTGATTTGAAGGAAATAGGCGATATGGATTTAGCTTTCGATCATAAACAAATGCTTAAGGATGAAGGATTAATATGAGCAAGACCAATAGGGAATTAACCAAAACTTACCATATTGTATTTGATGCTATTGGCTGTAATGAGGAAAATCTGGATAGTGAAAAATTTGTTTTTAAGCTTCTAATGCAAATCCCAAAGTTAATTGATATGAAAGTTTTATCTGGACCAAATATTATACGTGACTATAATCCAGATAAAAAAGGAGTGACTGGTTTCGCAATAATCAATTTTTCACATATTTCTATTCACACTTTTCCTAGCACACAGGAAATCTATATCGATATTTTTTCTTGTCGAGAATTTGATTATTTTAAAATAAAAGAATATTTAAAGAAAATTCTTAGTGTTGAAGATAAAGCGGTTGCAAGTCTTGAGGTAAAATATCCATGGGAATAAAATAATATGAGCAAAATAAACAAAGAATGGCATCTGGCAAATAAAATGCCAAATCCGCCAGCTGGCGGACCAACTTTCGAGCAAAGAATGGAATGGCACCTTGATCATTCCAAGAACTGCAATTGTCATCCAATGTCGGAAAAACTTAAAAAAGAAATCGAAGAGTATAAGAAGGATAAATAACCTAATGGTAACAATAATTTTTGAATCACATGCAACATCAATTGATAATGAAGCCCACCGATCTTCCGGCTGGAGCAGTATTGATTTATCGGAGCTTGGATTAAGACAAGCCAAAGAGCTGGGCGAACGTTATAAAGACGAGCATTTTGATACAATCTTTTGCTCTGATTTATTGCGTTCTTACAAAACCGGTGAAATTGCTTTTGGTGATCGTGGTTTCCCAATTATTCAAGATGAGAGATTGAGAGAGTGTGATTATGGTGACTTAACAAACCATTCAAGCGAAGAAGTTGAGGGTCAGAAATCGGAGAGGATAAATAAATCTTTTCCAAACGGTGAGAGCTATCTGCAAACGACAGCTAGGATGAAAGATTTTTTAGAGGATCTGCTTAAAAAGTATGACGGTAAAAAAGTTATGATTATTGGCCACCGAGCAACACAGTATGGTCTAGAGAATTTGATTTTAGGCAAACCGCTTGAAGAGGTGATCCCAGCTCCATGGAAATGGCAGCCGGGTTGGAAATATAAGCTTAAGAATATTTAAAGTTTAGTAAAACAAAAATTCTGGTTTTTACCAGAATTTTTGTTAAATCATCAAAACTTATTTGATTAAGTCTTTTGCCAATGGACCGAGCAGAGTTTTCACCATTCCGGAAATTTCTTCTGCTTTAATCATTGCCAAGCAATAGATCTTTTCATTGTTTCTGAGACTAACTACTGCCATTTTTTCTCCGGCTTTTATGCTAGCCTTATCTCTGAGTTCTTTTGGCAGCACCATTTGCCCTCGTTCATCTACTGAAACAACTGCTTCAACTTTACAACAGTCACAAAAGTTCTCATTTTTATTTATCATTCGTTACCTTTCTAGTTCCAATAATTAGCAACAACCGCCGCCACAAATTCCACCGCATGGATCGTTATTTGTCATCTGCTTTCACCTCCTTTCGAAATTCGCATAAAACTTATCTCAACGATTAATTAGATTATTCAGAATATTCTGATTATGCTGATAATATATCACAGCAAATTGCTTGTCAATAACCGAGATAGTTTTCGACATAAAAGTTTGTTTGCCAAGGTTCATAATTTTGCTAAAATGATGTTGTAGGGCTATTTTTTTACATTTTTTGTGCATAGGGGATAAAGAAAATTGTAATTTTAAGGAGGGAAAGTGGGGCAACTTGAAAATCAAGTAAATCAACGAATAGTTGATAGCGAGGTGAAAAAACAGAAAAAAGGTTTTTGGTGGATATGGATTCTCGTGATACCTATTTTGGTGATAGCTGGGGTCGTTTGGTATTTAGGTACGATTAAAAAAGAAGCTGAAAAAACAGTCGATACGACGACGGCAAATAGCGTTGGACAAACCAAAAATTCAAACGATAAAAAAAATCAAAATCAATACAATTGGTCAACAATGGACAAGGGTCCTTACCGTGATAAAGTATCTTATGCTACAGGAACCTCTCTGACTAGCTGGACTAACTCTAATAAAATTCTGGCCGAACATGCTAGTGTGCCGGATGCTATTGTTAAGGACGGGATAATTCAAATTTACTTTGTTGATGTTTCAGAAGATGGCAAGGCGGAGAGAATTGGTCATTTGCAATCCAGTGATAATGGTAAAAGTTGGAGCGATAAATCGATAATTTCCATAAAAGGCCTTGGCGATAAAGTGGCGGTTGATCCCAGCCCATATCTTTTAGATGACGGCAAAATTCGTTTGTATTATTTTGATATTAGCAAGACAATGTCCGAGGGCTTAGAAAATAATGCGATGTATTCTGCAATTTCTACTGATGGTATAAATTTTACTGAAGAAGAGGGTGTACGTTTTAAATACCGAGCTATTTTTGACCCCGATGTTATAAAAGTCGGAGGTGTCTGGAGAATGTATGTCGGGACAGACGACCAGAAAGTTCTTTCCGCCACTTCTAGCGACGGTTTAACTTTTACTTATGAAGGCGTTGCTCTTAGCGACGGCGCTATCCCAAATGTTGTATATGAAAATAATATCTATTATTTATTTACCGGTACTGGCGGGATTAGTATCTCTACCTCTAAAGACGGTAAAACTTTTACCAAGACATCCAACCGGTTTGATTCAGGAGGCTTAACGGCAGATCCTGGAGTTGTCAAGCTCGGCGAAAATAATTATTTTATGGTCTATAAGACTGCTGATAGCATGTCTAAACCTACCCCACAAAATTAGTCGAAAAACTAAAACAACCGTCTCCTCAGTGAATTTTGTTTAGTAAAATTCCGTTGCGTATGGCTGAAATTATCCAGAAAAATACTTCTAAAACAGCTAAGGAAAGATAAGTATTTTTTGAGATCGAAAAAGTAATTAGCGATATTGCTAGGCTTAAAAAGAGCGGTAATAGAAAAAGTTGCGCCGACTTTAAGGATGTTAAAATCAGCGGATATGAAACAATGGAAAACCAATAGCAAAACATAAAAATTTGGATTGGCCAAGCTAGGCCAAAGTGCTGGAGAATGATATCTTCAATCACAATTAATCCAAATAGTCCTGCCAAAAAAGAAAAAAATAATTTATTGGGCTTGAAATGAACGAAGAGGTAGAAAGCAAATAAAAGGAAAATTAGATAAGAAGGAATTATCCCAAAAATAATAATTGGCGGGCGATGGTTAACAATAAAATTATCATAAAATTCCCCAGACATCGCGAGAACAAATCCGAGACCTATCAATTTATAAATATTTTTTCTCATGTGTATATTATATCATTAAAATCTTATTATGCCTGTAATTTTAAACATGATAAACTTAAAGCAGGGCTTTTTCTCTACTACAATTTAAAAGCCGGAATGTGTATTATTGAATAAAATTAATATTTTTGGAGGAAAATGTTCTCATCTAAAAAATCCAAAGTTTGGCTGCTTTCACTGCTAGGCTTCTTTTTAGTTGTTGGCGGAGCGTTCTTAATTTACCAGAACAGGTTTTCTGGCAAAGCTGATGAAGTCATAAAGCCATCAGCCGAAAGCAATAAAATTACTAATAAATTTTTGCCTGTCGAAAACCAATTATTAGTTAAATTTAAAACAACTACCGACAAGGAAAAGAAGGAAAAATTTTACGCTAAGCATGGGGCTAAAGAAAAGAGCGAAATTACTCAACTTGGAGTAAAAATTATTACATTGAGCGCAAACGATCCTGAACAAAAAGCTAAAGAAATAAGGCAGTCTGATGCTGATACAATTGAATATATCGAACCAGATTACCAAGCTGAACCAGTGGTAGTTCCTAATGATCAGTATTACACATCAAATCAGGCAAGCTGGTTTAACATCGCAAATGCTCCTGCGGGATGGGATATTTCTCAAGGAGATAATGTTATTATTGGTATGGCTGATTCAGGAATTGATCCAACCCATCCTGATCTTAAGGACAAATTGCTTGCTGGCTGGAACTTTTATGATGGCAACTCAAATACAGCTGATGTTTCAGGCCATGGCACATCAACAGCTGGGGCTGCATCTGCAACATCAAACAATACCATCGGTGTATCCGGGTCTTCGCTTAATAGTAAAATCTTGCCGATAAGAATTACTGGACTGGATGGGTATACGACTTATTCAGCTATTGGTTCTGCTATCTCTTATGCTGCAGACCATGGGGCTTCGGTTGTAAGTGTAAGTTTTGGCGGACCGAGTCCGTCTGTTACTTTGCAGGGCGCCGTTGACTATGCCGTGAGTAAAAAAGTAGTTGTAGTCGCAGCGGCAGGCAATAATGGTTCAGAGGTGGCCAACTACCCGGCTTCCAGCAATGGTGTAATCTCTGTGTCGGCTCTTGAGCCTGCTTCCAGCTTTTCTTCATTGGCTGGATACTCAAGCTACAGTAACTATATTGATGTCTCGTCTGCCGGTTGCCTATACACAACAGCAAATGGCGGCGGATATAGGGATTTTTGCGGAACTTCTAATGCCACCCCGGTTGTTACCGGGCTGGTTGCCCTAATTAAGTCAATTAATCCTAATCTTACAGTTCAGCAAGTTACAGATTATGTAACTCAAAATGCAAACGATCTTGGTGACTTAGGGTGGGATAAATATTATGGCTGGGGCCGAATTGATTATCAAAAAACTTTAGCTGCGGTAAAATCAACAGTTTTACCTGCTCCAGTAAAGGGGACTATCACCGGCAAGATAACAGATACAGCCAATATTCCGATTTCGGGGGCTACGGTTTCGGCTTTGCAATCCGGCTTAGTTATTCTAAGTACTCAGACTTTGGCGGATGGCAGCTATGTAATGAGTTTAGATCCAGGAACCTATACATTTAAGGCGGAAGCGCCTAATTATACCTCAACGACTACTTCGTCTCAGACCGTATCTTCTGGAGTGACTAATTTTGTGAATATTAGTCTAACAATCATGCCGGCAGCAGATACAACTGCGCCTACTGTTTCCATTAATCAACCATCTGGTGGAGCTTCTGTTAAAATTGGATCAAAAACAACCATAACAGCAACCGCTAAGGATAATTTAGCGGTGACTAAAGTAGAGTTTTATGTCGATGGTAAATTGATTGCGACAGACACTTCTTCGCCATATAGTGTATCGTGGAGTGTTAATCGAAAAAACACTATTGGAGCTCATAATATTACTGCGAAGGCTTATGACGCTGCCGGAAATACAAACAGTAGTACAATCTCGGTAAATTTCATTAAATAACAGTGAAAATTTTTAAGGATTAGGTTTAATATTCTCTTTTTATCATATATTCGGCAATTTTGAGTAAAAAATCTTTTCCTTCTTTCTTTAATTTAAAACTCCCCATTGCTTTTATTGATTTTTTAACCAATTCTTCTGCCATCTTTTTAGATTGATCTAAAGCGCCAGTGCTTTTCACTATCTGTCTAATCTTGTCTAACTCTTTCTGCGTAGCTTTTTTATTTCCTAGATTTTGATTGATTATCTTTTTTTGACTTTTGTTTGCAACTGCAAGCGCATCTAATATTAAAAGAGTTTTCTTTCCTTCTCTTAAATCAGAGATTACCGGTTTTCCAAGCTTCTCTTCACTTCCAAACAACCCTAAAATATCATCTTGAATTTGGAAAGCTATGCCAAGGGGAATAGAATATTTCTCTAATTTTTTACAAATAACCTTATTTTTTCCTGCTAACATTGCCCCAATCTTAATGGGGCCGTCAAAAGTATATGGTACTGTTTTTAATTGGTGGGTTAATAATACATCATCTTTTTTTAAGTCCTCCCTGACTTGGGAGTAAATATCCAGCGCTTGTCCATAACACACAATTACGTATATTCGGTTCAACTCAAGAAGAGCATTTTTAATATATTCGGGTTTAAAATTGAGACTAGCCAATATTTCATTACTCATTGCAGAAGCAATATCTCCGGCTGTGATAGCCAGCGATAGACCAAAACGATGGCTATCTATAAAAAATGGATATTTTTCTCTACTTTTTCGTTCATATTTAACATGAATAGTTTCCCCGCCACGACGAAGTTTATCGCAGTCCATAATGTCGTCATGAATGAGGAGATAGGTCTCCGAAAGTTCCATCGACATTGCTGCTTTTAAGGCTTCTTTTTTATTTGTGCCGCCATGCGCAAGATAGCTATAATACAAAAGAGCTGATCTGATTCGTTTTCCGCCTCTAAGCGTTAAATCGGCGATATATTCACATAGTTCTTCTGTCAAAGGGGAAAGTTTACCAGCTTCCCTAATTTTAATTTGGAAATATTTTTTTAATTCTTTATCTAAGATTTTTTTGAAAATTAAAAGATCTTCTTTTGCGGAGGTTTTGTTAGCATCTTTTAAATTAGCTCTCATCTTTCTAGTATAGTTTATTTTAATAATTAACTAAATTATTCCATAATAAAAATGACCCTTGCGAGTCATTTTTATGGATATTAGCACTAGTACAAACTATTTGATTGCGTTGTGGTGGAGCCAGAATCGTCAGTTCCTCTATCTCGAAATTCTCTGTAGACTAAGAATATTCCGGCGTATATAACCACCGCGGCGACAACATAGATGATGATCCATCTCCATATCGATTTTTTACCATATCCATTGATTTTTGCTCGATACTCCATGTTGGCCTCCTTTCCTTAATTATTAAAGTTCTTCTCTACTACTATTATACCACTTAATGCAAGCGTTTTTTAGTGAAAGTTATCAAAATAAAATAAATTTATGGTAAAATGTTATAAAAGCTAAATAAATATAGTTCTTGGAGGGAATAATGAAAAAATGGTGGTGGGTAATTGTCCTTATCGTTGTAGTTGTCGGAGCATTATCGGCTGGCGGCTATTTTTTGTATAAAAAGAAACAGGCAAAAAAGTCAGAAGTGAAGGTTGAAGTTGGGAAAATAAATCCAATTAATCCGGTTTTTGATATGATTCGCGGTAAATCATATAAAATAACGGCTAAAGATGGCGGCGGCGGTTCGGTGTTTGATGAGGACAAAGTCGGCATGCTTCTTGAAATTCCAGCCGGAGCAGTAGATAAAGATATGAAAATCACCATTATTCCAATTAAGAAAAAAGATAAAGATGCGGTTCCAGGAGTAGCGATTTTGCCTGAGAATATTCAATTTAAAAAACCAGTTACTTTGACATTCGATTATTCTTTAAGCAAATTTAAGAACGAAAAAGCGCCGGAAAATGCTATGGGTAAGGAGAATCGTTCGAGTGGAAGCTCTCATATTTACCGCTATAATACTGTTTCAACCAGCTTTATGCCGGCTCTTGTTAATAGAAATACTGAAACACAGACCACTCTTTCGGCAGAAGTAGTTTCCGGCGGAATCTATAACTATGTTTTAGATGATAAAAATGAAGTGATTAGAAGCGATTTTGCGCTCAAATCTAAAGAGCAGACAGTTGGAGTTGTTTTAGAATCAGCCAATACTCTTTTGGCCAATAACCAGAAGATAGAAGGAGAAGAAAGAGATTTATTATCAAATGCTATAACTAGAGTGAAGGCGGACAAGAGCCCCAACGTATTAGAATTAAATGCTGTGCTTTCGGCCGAGAAATTAATTAAGAATCAAAAAAGCGCATTTCTAATTGAAAGAGCGAAAGCTGACACATACTCCGGATATTTAGATACTCGCTGCAAAGATCCTGCTACTTCAGCTGACGAACTTCTTTCTGTTTGGAAAACTGCCCAATTAGCCGGCAATGATGCCGCAGCAGAAAATTGCCGTGTTAGAATCCAAAATGTAGTTGCGGAGCGGGTAAATAAACTTCTAGATCAACCCGATCCGACCTATGTTGAACTCTTAAAAGCGCATCAAGATGTTATTTTAGTCGACTTGGAAGACAAATTTGCGGCAGCTCTTGAAAAAAAACGCCATGATAAAGCGGTCCGTGAAGCAAAAGAATTATTAAAAGATCCAAGTGTTGACCCAAGAATTATTGCTATAGCTCTTCAAAATGTCCAGCTTTTTGCAGATGACGAAGCGGATCTACAACAGGCGCTTCAAGATAGGATGAATAAAGGATTAGATACTGATGTCCAGAGAGTTTTGAATGATCCAAATGCGACTAAACAAGATATTGAGCGGGCGTTGGCAAAAAATGATTTTACCGGTGGCAATGAAGAAACAAAGAAAAAACTAGAGGATAAACTGAAAAATGCAAAAGAAGGCACTGATCCTAAAGTTGATGAATCAAGCAAAGAAGAAGTTGAAGAGGAGATGCCGGCTTTCGACTGGGCGATAGTGGGGACAGCGTTTCTTCAAATGATGGGTGTTACTGATTTTTCTGAAGCTGGATTAAAAAGTTGGGCTGATCAGCAAGCTGAAGGCTTTCAAGAAATGAAAGCATATACAATAGAGCTTTGTGTCTTTGTCGAAGAACTTTCAGGTCAATCACAGGGTTGTAACCAAAAAGCTTCAGAAATTGATAATGCAATCGAACAATTTAAAGACGGTATATCTGCCGAGGCTGAAAAGGTTGGTGCTATTCAAGCTCTTCCAGAAGAAGAAGTTGATAACAGCTATGATGGCAATAACGAGGAAAGTATTTCGGGGAGCTGCATTTCTAAAGAAGAAGCGGACCAAATTGATCCTCAGGGAAAATTGGGCTATACTATTTGCCCCGAAGACTCAAGTAATTCAGACAACAGCGATTCAGAAAACGCCGATAATAGTGCTGTAGATAATTCGTCGGATAGCGGTGCTGTAGACAATAGTTCAGATAGCGCCGACAATAATTCTAGCGACAGCTCCGATAGTAGTACGGACAATCAATCGAGCGAAGAAGTTTCTTCTGAGGAATAGTATTTATTAGTAAAAGTAATTTACGAGGACAGAAATGGATCAATCTGAGAATGATTCGTTGAAAGGCAAGAGTAGGGGAATTTGGATTATTGCAGCAACTATCATTATTTTATTGATAGCCGGTGCAGCTTTTTACTATTTTAAGAATGGAAAAAAACTAACTAATAACTTGGATGAGGGCAAGAAAAATGAAGTAGATCTCTCACAATTAATTCAAGCGGATTTTATCGACTTGGATAAAATTGCAATGATTTCAAAATTCCGATCAGGCAGCGGACATGATTTTAGTGGAAATGGAGAAACATGCCGCAGTATGAAGCACTATTTTGCTCCTCCTTATAACCAAGCAGGAGACGAATTGAGGAGTAAAAACAACGGTATGCCTCCCGGGCCGGATGGCAAGACCGACATTTCTATTTTTAGTCCGGTGGATGGAAAAATAACTGGAGTGCAAAAAGAACAAACACCGATTGGGGAGCAAATCTATATTGAACCAGATTCCACTTCAAAATTTACTATTCGTCTTTTTCATATTTACCTTGATCCCGGTATTAAAAAGGGAAGTACTCTCAAGGCTGGCCAGAAAATAGGGGTAATAGGGCAATATTCATCGACAGATATTGCGATTCAGGAATCATCTTGGAATAAAAAAGGGAAATACTATTCATATTTTGAAGCGATGCCCGATGATATTTTTTCTAAATATCAAGCCAAAGGAATAAAAAGCCGGGAAGAGTTGATTTTTACGAAAGAATACCGTGATGCAAATCCTTTGCAATGCAATGGCGAGCAATTTTCAATAAGTTATGACAGTGATCCGAATTCTGGAAACTATGTTTATTTGAGTGGCTACAATCCTTCTGATTATAGCAGCAGCGGGAGTGGAACGCGATAATCAAAATCTTAATAAAAAGTACTAGTTTTGTCAGCGATTAATAAATTAGGAGGAAAATATACCACACAGACAATAAAAAAATCTCATGACAATAAGATTGACTTCTAAAGTGTGGGAGTCTATTTTAATAGAGGAAAGACCGAGACAGAAAAGAGGTGGAGTTGTGTTAGAGTGTTTGTCAAGAGCATCTCTTTGGGCGGTGTTGTTTTTCATCACTATTGACTGGAACCAGCTCGCAATCATTACCCTCTGGGGTTTTGCAGCTTGCTACAGTTTTGTTGTTTTCCTTCTCGACTATGATGTTGAAGAAGACTGACCGAGGAGATGCATAGGACTGTTTCTCCTCAATCAAAATTATTGGTGAGATATATTCTAAATCTTAATATTAGAAACAAACTTGGTGGTTGAATTTATTCCCTAAAAATGTTACAATTTTTTTGTTATTTTACTGATAGCGGAGAAGTGATCCCGCCTGTGCCGATGTAGCTCAGTTGGTAGAGCACACCCTTGGTAAGGGTGAGGTCACGGATTCGAGCTCCGTCATCGGCTCCATGCTGAGGTAGCGAAGCGGTCAAACGCAACAGACTGTAAATCTGTCGGCCTCGTGCCTTCGAAGGTTCGAATCCTTCCCTCAGCACCACGTAAAAATCGAGCGTTTAAGTGAGATTTTTACGTGCCCCGTGACGACTTGTCGTTTTACGGGGCTAGTCAATACAATAATGACTCGATTCACGTGGCACAACGTAAAATCGCTTTGCGATCACGTTACACGGCAGCCATCCAATTGCCGCCTTAGCTCAACGGTAGAGCAACTGTTTTGTAAACAGTAGGTTGTGGGTTCAAATCCCTCAGGCGGCTCCATGTAAAATCATGGCAAGCCATGATCACGTGGCACAGCCAGAACATGTGAGATTAAAATAAATTTACAAATTAAACGAATTTTACGAAAAAAGGAATTTTATGGCAAAAGAAGCAAGAAAATTAGTAACTCTTGAATGCGCTGAGTGCAAAGCCAGAAATTATCACACCGAAAAAAGGCTTAAAGGCCAAGATGTGATAAAGAGAATAGAACTGGTTAAATATTGCAAAATCGAAAAAGCAAGAACGCTGCACAAAGAAACCAAATAATTAGAATTAACAAATAGTTCTAATTTTTAGGGCCATAGTTAAATGGTATAACGAGGGTCTCCAAAACCTTTATTAGGGGTTCGATTCCTCTTGGCCCTGCCAAAAAAATCCTAATCAAATGATTAGGATTTTTTTGTGAGTGTAAAATAGCAATAATAATTATAACTTTATCGCTAAAAACTAAAAATGTGCCCCTGTGAGAATTGTTCCCAAACCACTTTTTTATCTTCCGCCCCCACTGCCATTTCCACCACCAGTGCCAGAACCACCGCCAGAACCAGAACCGCTTCCAGTTGAGCTGTTCGTTGAAGTGTCAGAGTTTGTGCTTGAAGTTGATGGTATTGGGCTTGCGCTTGTGGTCGCAGGAGTAGAACCGGTGCAGTAATCGCTTTGTGAACCAGGAGAGGTGGCTGGTAAGCTTTTTACCTTGGCTGTATTTTCTGAAGAGAGAAGATCGAGCCAGCAAACCCCATGCCAAGCCAAGTCTTTGTCATTGCTGTGTGCAGCCTGATAGACTGCACTTTTAGATACCTCATTTGCTTGGCGAAGGTCAAAAACGCCATAATCAAAGAAAGCATTGCCTTCACCGAGTAATCCAACAGCTGTAGCCACAGTATCTCCGGCTTTTACCTTTACCGACTGATTGATCTGAGTAGTCCGAGAATCCATTTCCTGAGCCACAGGGAACTTATCAGCCAATGCGGCAAAAGTCGAAGACAGAGTTCGAAGATGCCCTAAGCGATATTTTATTCCACAGGAATTGATAAAATCAAAAAGATATTGCACTTCGCCGTTGACCAAATAACGGCTGCCGTCAACAACTGTTGCGTCCATTGGTGCTGTCACAGTTTGATCGTTTGACCCATCGTTAAAACGAAGACCACCATGTGGCTTATAATCGTTGCCGCGGTATTGTCCTGGATAAAGAACTGAGACTGCTTTGGAAATATCGGCAGGAAGCGGCAGCACAAGCGGCGATGGACAAGCAGGCGGTGTGCTGCTAGCTTGATAGCTTCCGTCACTTGCCATCTCCCAGCGCACATCAGACGAACTGCTTGATGCAGCTTTGTTGCTACTTCCATTGCTTTCACTGTTGCTATTTGTGACTGGAACATTGCTTTTGCTCTTGTTGGATTTACCTGTGAAAACGAAATATCCGCCTATTCCGACACCTGCGAGAACTAAAATTATCACAATGACCAACCACAGTTTTCCCCTTTGCGGTCGAACTGCTGTTTGACTGGCTTTTTGATCTGTTTCCTCCATGATAACCCTCCAATTTAAAAGACTATTTGATCTATGCAACAATAAAATTATATCATGATGGCTTAAACATCGTCTAACGCGCAGAGTCTACAAGATGAAAAAGTTCTAACTTTTTGTACTATGCCCTGCCAAAAAAATCTTAGTCGTTTGATTAGGATTTTTTTGTGTTGATAATATTATTTACTGCTTGTATATTAACCTTATGGAAATTATTGATATCTATAATAACAAGACAGTAGCGGACTGTTTGAGCTGTTCTATAAATTCAGGAGAATATAAAGTACCGTGCGGGCTTATATGCAGCACGGAATATTTTGGGGTAAATCAGGATTGTGAAATTCCAATTCCTGGTTTTATAATCGTTTCTTCTAAAAGACATATTCAACGCATTGATGAATTTACGGAAGATGAGCGAAAAGATTTTATCGATCTTATCGTGAAAGTACGTCGCGGAATGAGAGAAGTATTGGATATTGAACAAGTTGACATTATTGTGGCAGAACTGCCAGATAGAAAGGGCGAAGACCATTTTCACATATGGTTTTATCCTGTAACCAAGGAATCGATAGAAAAATTTGGTACTGGAATAAAAGCGGTAAAACCAATGATGAATTATGCAAAAGAGAATTTAAAAACACCGGAGAATATTAAAAAAATCGAAGAATGCGCCGAAATTTTAAAAACTTATATGAACGAGAAATAATCCCATGTACGAAATCGAAGGTCTCTGAACATATTTTCGAGATGTCTGTATGTGAGTCAAAGTTGACTTTGAAAGAGCGTAAGAATGTAAATAATATATAAATTAGGAGAAAGAATATGAAAATTGGCATCATCTTGGAAACCAAAGAACCAGAGAAAGCTTGGAATGCCTTTCGTTTTGCTATAACAGCAAAGAAACAAGATCACGAAGTCAAGATGTTTCTTATGGGCGAGGCAGTAGAATGTGAAGGTCTGGCAAACGAAAAGTTTAATGTTAATGAACAGCTTAAAATTTTTGTTGAAAATGGAGGAGAAATATTGGCTTGTGGAACTTGTTTAAAATCAAGAAGCAAGGAAGGAACTGCGGCTTGTCCAATTTCAACTATGAATGATTGTTTAGCAATGGTTGATTGGTCGGATAAAACAGTGACATTCTGATTATATGTATGAAATCGAAGAAATAGAAAAACTAAAGGATGCACCTAAAAAGGTAACATATAAATTCGCCAACAAAGGTAGCGAATGGGCTTTGATAAATCTGAAAGCAGGAGCTGTTGCCGGAGAGCATTATCACAAAGGAACATCAAAAATTAAAAATCCAGAGATATTAATTCAGATAAGCGGGAAAGCGGAATATTTTTTTAAAGACATGTTAAGTGGGAAACAAGAAAAAATAATTGTTGAATCTCCAAACATCATCAAAATTAATCCAAATGTTTATCATGAGGTGAAGGCAATAGAGGATATTATTTTGTTAGAACAATATAGTGAAGACGGGGAAAAAGATAAATTTGACTTAAGATAAATGAATCCTGAATCAAGTTCAGGATGACATAAACGTCATACTATCTCATACGGTAGGCGGAGGCGTGGGCGCGCTGTTTTTCCTCTGCCTCGGCCGCGAGTTCTTTGTATGATTTATTATCAATATCTAAACTGGTTGCTCGTTTTAAAGCTTTGGCTGCTTTTGCGAATTGCCTAACTTCCATATAAGCTTTTCCTAGTTCTGCGTACCAGTCAGCATGGCTTCTATCTAATACAACAGATCTCTGCATATTTTCAATTGCATCAGTATAATTTTCGTCTCGAAGACAAATCTGACCTAGCCCAAAGTAGGCGCTGCCTAGTTCGTGATCGCATTTTAATGCAGTCTTATAAGCTTCTTTGGCTTCATCAAATGCACCGCGAAGCATTGCAACTCTTCCAATGATGTCATAAGCTTGAGCGCATTTTTTGTCTTTAGATAAAGCGTTAATAGCTGCATCTTCGGCTTCCCTAAGATCGCTTTTTTCAAGAGCAATATCTGCGTCATGGAGAAGCTGTGCAATTTCCGGATTGCTTTCCCGATATTTTTCTTGGACCATTTCTGTTTCAGAAGGAGCAATAATTTTTTCTTGTCCATTAATAATAGCTTGTTTTATTGCATCGCTTGTATCTTTTGGTTTTTTCTTCAAAAGATTCCTAAAGAAACCACTTGATTTTTTTTCCTGCAGCATAATATTACTCTCCATTCCGCCTTCGGTAGTTTTAGGAAAATTATGTAGTATTAAAAATAGAACTACAGCTAAACAAATTATTATAACTATTTCTAACAATCTACCTCCACAATTTTCTTATCTTCATTGAGTTCAACCATCACTTTCTCTTTGAGAATATTCTGTGATAAAACCTTGCCTGTTCCTTCGGCCGTTTTTAATTCACTGCCAATTTCAGGAAGGGATTTTTTTGTTTTTTGATAATGATCAAGTTCATATTTTAAGCAGCACATCAGTTTTCCGCAGGCGCCAGTAACTCTATTTGACCCCATTTGCCCTAAATTTTGATCATACGCCATTTCTAGAGTAACGCTTTCCAGATCCCCTTTGAGGAATCTTTTGCAGCAAACTTTTTGTCCGCATCTTCCGACGCTGCCTAAGCATTTGGCTTTATCTCTGGCTCCGATTTGCTGAAGCCTAATTAACTTTTTAAAAGTTGATGCTAGATCGGGAACAAGCGATCGAAAATCTACACGCCCAGGTGAAGTAAAATAAAAAGTAAGCTTTTTGCCGTCATAAGATAAATCGGCGCCCAAAAGATTCATTTCAAGTCCGTGTTTTTTAATCTTCTCTTCACAAGGCAGGAGAGTAGCTTTGGCTTCAATTTCCCGTTCCGCCATCTTTTCCTTGTCTTTGGGAGTTAATTTTCGAATAATAGATATATTTTGGCCGTCTTCTTGCTCGCATTGCTGGATTTCATATTCATCGCCCAAAATATAGCCGACATCTTGGCTTTGTTCCGTTTCGAAAAGAATTTCATCGCCCGGTGAAACTTCTAAATTTCCCAATTTAGCTTTGAATATCTTATTATCGCTCTTAGCTTTTATATAAATCTCTTTATCCATTGTGTTTTTACTCTTTAAGTTTCTAGTATTAAGTACAAGTTTTCCAAAGCTAACCTTGGATTAACATTATTTTGAATGTCTTTGCGTATTTTTTCAATAGAATGGATTGAATCTGCGAAATGGTGATCTTTTTCGTTAAGCATTTTATTGCGGAAGTTCCATTCAAGCGCATTTAAAAAAGGTTCGATTTCGTTATTTTTGACTATCTTTTCAATTTCTTTAGATGCAGTGAAAAAGTTTGATTCAATGATTGAGGCATAGGTAGCATTGTCTTTATCAAAGTTCTCCCATGTGCTTGGTATTAAAATTATCCGGCACCTTGACTTAATAGTCGGTAGAACGGAATTATTATCTGCTAATAAAATGAAAGTCACATTTTTGGGCGGTTCTTCAAGCGTTTTAAGGAGAATATTACCTGATGATTGATTTAACTTTTCGCAATTATGAATGATCGCTATTCGGCAATTTCCTGCCGGTGAAAGATTTATTTCGTGCAACAAATTCTTAATTTGATCAATTTTTATCTCGCCTTTTTTACCACTCAGATCTTCTGGTATTACAACCGAAACATCAGCAGGGAGACACTTTTTTTGTTTGATAACATAATTCGTTAGCTCTTTTATCTTTTCGTCGTTTTGACCGATTATAAGATAGGCGTGAGCCCAAGAATTTTGCTTCGCATCTAACTCAAAAAAATCCCTTGCATTCATCAACCTTAATCTAGCAAACTGGGCCTCGATTGACAATAGGAGGACAATAGTTATAAATTATAAGTAAATAAGTAATAATACTAATATCATATTATGACTAAAATTAAAGAATCGGATTTAGAAGATAGAACTTTAATCTGCAAGGATTGCGGAAAAAAGTTTATCTGGACGGCTGGCGAACAAAAGTTTTTTTTAGATAAAGGTTTGAAGAATATTCCCAAGCGTTGCAAGATCTGTACTGCGCAATATAAAACCCAACTTCGAGAAAAGCATCCCGCATGGTGGATTAAGTGCTCTGTCTGCGGCAAAAAAGCCGAGGTGTCTTTTGAGCCAAAAAGTGAAGACATTTTATGTGAGGATTGCTTTAACAAAAAGATAGAGAAGCGCGATCAAGCAATTAAGGCGCTAGGAGAAGAGGTTCCTGTTTAGCAATTATTTTTTAAAGAAAAAAACTATTTACTTGCTTTACTCAGAGTTCGAAGGCAGCGGGTACAAACAATAATGCCATTTACTTTTTGTAAATTTGGTTTGAATTTTCTTTTGGTATGGATCTGTGAATGAGAAACTTGATTTCCCGATACAGCTCTTTTTAAACAAATTGTACAGTGGGCCATAGCTATTCCTAATAGACAATAATTTATTCAACGTGATATAATCAACATAAGAATTTTACCAGAAAATGTTAGAAAGTACAAGTTGGTTTAAATTATTCTAATTCATCTAATTAACTTAACCTAATTTATAATCAAATCCCAATGAAAAAATTACAATCTCAAAATTACAAAAAACAAATAAATCCCAAACTAAAAATTCAAAACGTTTTTAATTTAAATATTTTTTAATTTGTAATTTATTTGAAACTTGTTATTTTGAATTTGGCGCTTATTTAGATCATTTAGATGAATTAGGAATTTATTGAATTATGCTATTACTAAATCTCATCAAAAATCCATTTTATTTCGTTTCTTTTGTTGTTGCATTGCTTATCGGAGTGACTATTCATGAGTTTGCTCATGCTTTTATAGCGGATCGATCAGGAGATCCAACTCCAAAATTAGACGGGAGAATTACTTTAAATCCTTTAGCTCATCTTGATCCTCTTGGTACTATTTTTCTATTTTTGGCGGGGTTTGGCTGGGGTAAGCCCGTTATGATTAATTCAAGGAACTTTCACCACAAAAAAGACGAATTAAAAGTGGCGATCGCGGGAATTGCAGCCAATATAATATTGGCTCTCTTGCTTGCAATTCCAATCAGAGTCGCTTTAATTCAAGGACGTACAATCGAATCTTCAAATTTGCTATCGTTTTTGAATACTATTGTAGATATAAATCTGGTACTTGCGACGTTCAATATCTTACCTATTTTCCCACTAGACGGCTCTCATTTTGTAGAATATTTCTTAGGCGAGGAAGCAAAAGCAACTTATCAACAAATGGGTCCTTACATACTTTTCGGATTAATAATCTATGGTCAATTAACAGGTAATTCAATTTTATTTACAATAATGGAACCAATTTTAAGAATACTTTCTCTTTTGGTTAAGGGTACGTTTTCTTTATCGATTTAATTGCGTTAAATATCTAAATATTGTTTTAGAATTATTTTATTGGGAGTGCTATGAAAGAAATTATAAAAGTAAATAAACTGGTTAAAAAATATGGAACGTTGACGGCAGTCGATGGAATTTCTTTCAGCGTAAAAGAAGGAGAAATTTTCGGTCTTTTAGGGGAAAACGGGGCTGGCAAAACCACGACGCTAGAAATTATCGAAGGGCTTAGAAAAGCAAATTCCGGAAGCATAACTGTTTTAGGCGAAGAAATCACTAGGGGATATTCTGACAGTATAAAATCCTCAATCGGCGTTCAACTGCAGTCTTCTGCTTATTACAGTTTTTTAAGTCTGCGGGAAATCCTAGAGTTATTTGGGGGATTCTATCCTAAAAGTATCAGCGCTAAAGAGCTTTTATCAATGGTTGGATTAGAAAATAAATCAGAATCATTGGTTAAAAGTTTATCCGGCGGACAGAAACAGCGTTTTTCCATTGTCGCCAGTTTAGTTAACGACCCAAAAGTTGTTTTTCTTGATGAGCCGACAACCGGGCTTGACCCTCTGGCCAGAAGAAATTTATGGGATCTTATTATGGCGATAAAAGAAAAAGGCAAGACGATTATTCTAACTACTCATTATATGGAGGAAGCGGAAATACTGTGCGATCGGATAGCAATTATGGAAAAAGGCAAAATTCTAACACTTGGGCAAACACATAAATTAATTGAGAATGCCAAGAGTCCATTTAAAATTAATTTTTATGTAAAGAAAATCAACGAAAGCGTTGTTGAAAAATTAGGAAAGTTAGGGAAAATTCAAAATTTGCTCGGTAAATCGAATCATTTTGAGATGGAAATTAGCTCTCAGAATAACTTAAATGCCGCTATTACAATTGTTCAGAAACTTGAGCCCGAAAGTTTGGCGGTTGGGAGAGCAACTCTCGAGGATCTCTTTATTGAATTAACCGGAAAAACGATAGGAGAAGAAAATGCTTAAATTATTCTTCGCTGATATAAAAATGCTTTTAAGAAACAAACAAGCTCTTTTTTGGAGTTTTATGTTTCCTTTAATGTTCACTTTCATATTCGGCTTCTTTTTTGGCAAAAACACAAGTGTCGGCACGGTTGCATTGATTAATCAGTCAGACAGTGAATTAGCAAGCGGAATTGATAAAGCACTCTCCGATTCAGGGCTTTTTAAAGTAAGCAGTGCTACCGATCCAGCCCAGGTGAAAGAAGATATAAAGAAAACAAAAGTATCTGCAGGGATAATTATTCCAGCGAACTTCGGGGTGAGTGGGGATTCGGCTGACAGCATCACTATTATAGAAGATGAGGGCAATGGTCAGGTTAATTCGGTTTTAGTTGGATTCTTAAATAATTATTTGACGCAGGTTAATTTTCAAGTTCAAAATGTAAAGCCAATTTATTCTGTTGCTGAAGAGAAAATAAACAGCCATAAATTAACCTATTTTGATTTTGTGCTGGCGGGAATCCTTGGATTGGCCCTTATGAATTCATCAATCATCGGCATTGCGGTCGGAATGGCTAAATACCGCGAAGACCAAATATTAAAAAGAATTACCACTGCTCCAATTAAGACATGGTGGTTTATTGTCTCGGAAGTTATCTCGAGGTTAATGTTAAATTTCTTTCAAATTGCGATCATTCTAACTGTCGGCAAGTTTCTTTTTGACGCCCATATTTATGGAAATATTTTTGTGATATTTGCAATGGCGATGATGGGGGGAATTTTATTCCAATTAATTGGATTCGCTATTGCTAGTTTTTCAAAAACAACCGATGCAGCGCAGGGTATGGCTACAGCGATAACCATTCCAATGATGTTTTTAACCGGAGTTTTCTTCCCGATCGATTCTTTGCCAAAATGGCTGCTCTCGATTGTTCAATATTTGCCGTTAGCACCGCTTCTTCGAATCTTAAGGGGAGTTGTGTTAGAGGCGAATTCACCATTTACGAATCCTATTAATATAACAATAGTTTTAGCCTGGATTGCGGCTATGTTCCTTATCTCTTTCCGAAAGTTTAAACTGACGGAAGAATAATTCTAAAGTTTCTATTTTCTTAACTTATTTTTTTGTTCCAAAAAGTTTCTGCTTCTTTTTCTAGTTTTTCAAGTCTTGTGTAGTAATCAGAGAACTCGTTTAAATGCGCTAAAGCGATTTTTCCGCTAATGATTGGGTCATCATTTGTTACATTGGTTTTAGGACTTACTAGGCCATGTTCCAGCTCCACATTTATTCCCATACAGAACTGTTCAGGATCAAATTCAGTCCAGTCAATTCCCAGTTTTTCCCCAATTTGTTTCGCTTCTTCCAACGTAAAACTATCAATGTTTTCCATAACAACTCCTCTATTTTATGTTTGTTTTTAGTTTACCTATTTTCTAGCAAACTAACAATTTGAGGAGTCTTTTAGAAAGCTATTCAATAGTCGTTCTGATTAAAATTTAAATGTTAGAGCCCTAAATTAGTGTCTGGAAATGAAATGTTGTCAGAATTATCCAATTTGTTGTTTTGTATTTCGGTGTCTATGCGTTTGAGTTCATTGTCGATTGAACTGCTAGAATTATTGCCTGGGTTAGAATCTCCGTTTAATTCTCCTTTTTGAGTCGATTCTGTCTTTACGTTTTTTTGTTGCGAAGAATTATTTTTCATTGAATAAATTAATCCGACTCCAGTAATTGCCAAGAGAATAATTATTAAAGTTGTAACCATAAAAGCAACTCTATGCTTTTTCCACGACCTATTGGTGACTAACTGTTTCATTTTTCCCTTAATTATTAATAATCCAATTGCCAGTTTACCTTGTCGGATACATTTTTCCATTGGAAAAAATAACAAAAAAATATCTTACAATATCAAACGGCCGTTGCTATATCTAAGAGATTATCACTATAACCATTCACATTTTGTTGGATTAGTCTGAAGGAGGGATCCACAAAAATTTATCTAGGTCTATTTTATCGTTCTCAAAAATTATTCCTTCGTCTTCGAGCCGTTTCCTCTGTGCTTCTTTGCCGCCAAATGCATAATTATCCGCTGCTTTTCCTAGTCTATTAACAACTCGGTGGCATGGCACTACTTCTGGATTTTTGTTCTGATGTAGAATATTACCGACGACTCGGGGATTTTTTATCCCAATCGTTTTTGCAATAATTCCATAAGTTGTAACCTTGCCCTTAGGAATTTTTGATACTATTTTATAGACTAGTTCTTGATTATTCATAAAGTTTCACTTCTTAATACATCCTGAAAATGTAAATGCGTAAGCCCGAAAATTACCCTCTTTTGGGATAATTTGCAGAATACCTTTCATGTGGCTTTTGCCGTCGAGCAGATTGTACATTTTGGGTTCGCTAATTACAAGTTGTCTAGGTTCATACACATCGTGTACACATTGATACAATGAATGCAGGAGGTGTACATGAATGGAAAAGTAGGAACTGCAACAAAATATGGAACTGTTCTGCCGGGAGCAGTTAGGATATCGAAAGT
>JAMCZZ010000013.1 GCA_023484645.1 Patescibacteria group bacterium | reverse complement strand
GTTTATATCACCAATAATGTTTCCGGCACCAGCCGAGTTTTCCAAGATTAAGTATGGGCCTTCGGGAGAATTTTCTAATATTTTATTTATTGCTTCTACGATCTTTTTTAGCACCGAAGAAAACTCATTTCCTTTAGTAGAACCAACATGAAAATTAACACCAACAGCTCCCAACTTCTCTGCTTTTTGCATGTCATCAATTAGAGATTTAATTGAGGCTTCATAATAAAATGGATTTTCTGAAGCAAGATTCAGAAGATATATGCCATGTATTATTACTGGCTTAATGTCATATTTATTATTCAGCTCCACAAATTTCTTAATTTCAGAATCAGCAATTGGCACAGGATTCCAGCGCTGTGGCGGATTAGCAAAAATCTGCATGCATTCACAACCAATTTCATTTGCCCTATTTACTGCCTCCGAAAAAGGCATTCTTGTTGAAACATGAGCTCCAATTTTCATTTAAACCTCCCAACTGTGTCATTCCCGCGAAGGCGGGAATCCAGATTATTGAATTATATTATTATATAAATCGTCCCAGTTTGGATTCATTTCTTCTATTATCCTCAACTTCCAAGCCCTTTCCCATTTTTTGATTCTTTTTTCTCTCTGGATAGCCTCTTTAATATCATCATGCTCTTCGTAATATACCAAGAGATTAACATCATATTTATTAGTAAACCCATCGATAAGTTTGTTCTTGTGCTGCCAGACTCTTTTTATTAAATCCGATGTAACACCTACATACAATGTACCGTTTCTTTTATTTGCGGTTATATAAACGTATGCTTTCATATTATTTTTCTGGATCCCCGTCTTCACGGGGATGACTGTGCAATAAGAAGATCATTCAATTTTCGATAAATCACCATTTATTACAATTGGTTTTGTATCTAATATCTCATCCGTGTAAGACATTACTGGAACATTGTTGTATAAAAAAATCTTTTTATTGAGCACATGAGCAAACCCTATTTCCATCAAAACACTACCACCAATATAATTTTTTATTTCTTTCTTGTCATAATTTAAAACCAGCACACAGTCACATTCTTTGATCAGATTGTAATATCTTTTTATCATATTGACTTCAGTCGCTAACCCTTTTCTGTAAGCCCAATCACCTTTTGTTTCTTTGTCCTTTTTCAATTGATCAAAGTTCAGCTTGCCTTCTTTTATCATATTTGTAAGATATGGAATAAAAACAATATGGCCGACTTTTTCTAATTGGTTCGCGACCTCAATAATTTTGTCAGAAAAAATCGTGCTCGCACAAATTACTATTTTCATCTTAAAACCTCCTAAATTCTACCGCTAAAGTTTCTAAATCCAATATAGCATAATGGCCGGTTTCAAGAGAAGCGAGCTGGATTACCTTAGTTTGGCCGAGATAAGCCGTACCCCAACGATAGTGCAAATGTCCGCAAATATGAACAAGAGGGGAATCGGAAAATCGGCGTTTCGGTGGGGGAGTTTGTAAATCCTTTTGCTGCAAGGTTAATATGCCAGGCGGCGGCACATGAGAAACAAAAATCGATCCAGCGATTTTTTTCTTATCAATCATGCTTTCGCCAGCATACTGGCCAGCCCAGGAAGCAGGGGATCCCCCAACTCCGGTAAATGTTCGCCCTAATAATTTTATTATATTCCCTTCTAGAGATTTGTATCTTGCGTTTAATTTAAAATAGCTCCTGCCAAAATCGTTATTCCCCGGCACCCACAAGAACGGTAATTTTGATTTATCGATAACAGTAATAAATTTATCCGTAAACCATACCGGCTCTCCCATATTCACAAAATCGCCTGCAAATATTAAAAGATCGAATTCTTCCTCTGTTAAAAATGCCCCCATCCTGGAGAGTTGTTTTAGAGAAGCATGTAAATCAGAGAACAAAAAAGCCTTGGCCATTATTTTTTTCGTTCACCAGTTACAATTAAATAACTTTGATAAAGTTTCACATCGGTCACTTTAATCTCATTGTTGAGATTCTGTTGGCTTAGATAATTGGAAAGTTTTTTATTTACTTCATCGGTTACTATTTTGGGGGCGCTGACTCCAGAAGTCTTTATTTCTTCTATATCGAAAACTACCTTTTCATCTTTGACTTTCGGGACTATTCCGACATCAAGCTTAAAAGAAAATGGTCCATCTGAGGTTTTTCCAGACAAGATTATCTTGTCTGGAGTAATTTTGACCGATGCTTTTTTGAGTGGAAAATCGGCCGAATTAGTATTTATAGCGCTAGACAGATCGCTTTCCGTAACTCTAATGTTTACTATTTTCTCACCAGATTGGCTGTTTAATTGCTCAGAAACACTTTTATTAAGATTCTCTGATGTATTTTTCTTAGTAATATCCGGCACTTTAATTTTAGTTTTCAAGTAAATGACTCCACCAAGAAGCAGAATAAATACGATAACCAGAATAGCAATTATGCCCAGAAGCGAACAACTTGCTTTGCTTTCAGTATTATCATACTTTTTCATATTCTGCTGTTTCAACTTCCTCCAAGCTCTTTTCGATTTTTCCGTTAATTTTACGAGTTAATACCCATTTTAGTTCATCGCAGCCAAATAGATGGCTCAGTCCCCAATATGTCAGAACCCCGACACAAGAGGCAACCATAGTTTGAGTTAGTACTCCGTGAAATCTTGTCATATCAACAACATCTGCCATTAAGTGCGCTGTTGCCCAAACAAAAAATCCCATTACTACTGAGATTAGTGTAATTTTTGCATAAGAATAAATCATTGTAATATGCCATCCGCCCGGATAAGCCCTGCTTAAAGATATGAAAAGTATAATTGCATTCACAAAACTACCAATTGAAAAAGCAAAGGCTAGTCCTGCCACACCAAATAAATTTGCTAGAGGATAAGCAAGTATAATGCTGACTATGACAGTGATGATTGAAATATACATCGGAGTCTTGGTATTTTTTAAAGCATAAAAGGCTTTTGCCAATAACGGCGTAATACCTTGAGCTAACAACGATATTGAGAACAAGCCTAAGGCCATAGCAGTCATTCTAGTATCATTCCAATTAAATTTTCCTGAGCCAAGAATTAACCGAACAATTTGAGCTCGAAGAAGAATAAAAATAATAGAAGATGGAATTAATAAAAATGCTATTGCCCTCATGGAACGATCCAAATAAAAAGCAAAACCTTCATTATCGTTGTTGGCAATTTTTGCTGTAAGTGTTGGAAATACAGCAGTGGCGAATGACGTCCCAAAAACAACCGTGGGCATAGTTTGCATATTATTTGAAAGAGAGAAAGCAGAAATCGAACCAATAGCCAAAGAAGAGGCAATGGCTGTATAGACGATGAGCAAAAGCTGGTTCGCACTCATTCCTATTGTTCGTGGAATCATTAAAGCTATAATTCGCCTAAAAGCCTTTTCTTTGAAGTTGAAAATAAACTTGTATCGGAAGCCAAGTTTTATCGCTGAAGGCAATTGGATTAATAAATGCAAAAAAGAACCGGCGATCACGCTATAAACAACCGCGATCATGCCATATTTAGGAGCTAATACGGCTGCTCCAAAAATTATTGAGAGATTGTAAACTAATGGAGCCAAAGAATAGGATAAAAATCTCTTGAATGAGTTTAGCACCCCGCCCAAGATGTATGAGATGGAAAAAAAGATCGGCGTGATCATCATCAATCTAGAAAGCTTTATCGTCTGTTGCAAACGGACTGCATCAAACTTAGGAACAATCAGCGGTATTAAAAACGGCATAAAAATGTATAAAATGACCGCTGATATAATCGTGAACAAGAGGGCAGTATTTAAAAGGTTATTAGTTACATCAAAGCCCTCTTTTTCCTTTTTCTTCGCAATAAATTCTGAGAAAATTGGAATAAAAGCGCTGGAAATTGCACCCAAAATGAGGAGATTGAATATTAAATCAGGGATACGAAAAGAAGCGTAATATATATCAAGGTTATATGTTGAAATGTTTTTCGCTAGAAATCGATCTCGCAGAAGTCCTAAGATATTGCTTAGAGCCAGAGTAATAATTAAAATTATACTCGCTCCGCGAATTGAATTTTCTTTTGAGAATAAGCCAAAAAAGCGTTTCATTTTTAACTTTTTACTTTTGCGGTTGAACTATTATTGCTGAAAAAATTCTTAAATTCATCAGCCTCAATAGTTTCTTGCTTAAGCAAAGTATCAGCAATTTTTTCAAGCGTTTTTTTATGTTTCTTAATAATTTCATCGGCTTTTTTTCTGCCGTCAGAAATTATTCTTGAAATTTCTTCATCTATTATGCTTGCGATTTTGTCGCTGTAATTTCTATGTTCAGCATAGTCCTTGCCTAAAAACGGCAGCTCTTCTTTGTGACCGTAAGTTTGAGGTCCGAGTTTTTCACTCATGCCATATTCAGTAATCATTTTCCTAGCTAACATTGTAGCTCGTTTCAAGTCATTTTGCGCGCCTGTTGTAATATTTTCTTCGCCGAAAAATTCTTCTTCAGCCGCTCTTCCGCCCATCAAAGAAGCTATCTGATCCTCAAAACGAGATTTTGTCTCGAGTCTTCTGTCTTCCGTTGGTAAGTTCCAAGTGTACCCAAGAGCCATTCCTCTGGCAATAATTGAAATCTTATGAATCGGGTCTGAATTTGGAACAAAGTGGCCTACTACCGCGTGGCCAGCTTCATGGATGGCAGTGATTCTCTTTTCTTTTTCAGACATAATTCTTGAGCGTCTCTCCGGGCCCATCATAACCTTTTCAATTGCTTCATCCATATTTTTTCGCGAGACAGTTTTTTTGTTAGAACGAGCTGCTAAAATTGCAGCTTCGTTGGCCAGATTGCGAAGATCTGCACCGGAAAAGCCAGGAGTTGATCCGGCTATTTTATTTAAGTCGATTTCATTTTCTAAAGGCTTATTTTTTGTATGGACTTTTAAGATATCTTCTCTCTCTTTGCGGTCAGGTAAATCAATTACAACCTGCCGGTCAAAACGACCCGGTCGAAGCAAAGCTGGGTCAAGAACATCCGGCCGGTTTGTGGCAGCGACAATTATGACATTATCAGTCGGCTCGAAACCGTCCATTTCAACAAGAATTTGATTGAGCGTTTGTTCGCGCTCATCATGAGACCCTCCTAGACCGGCGCCTCTTTGTCTCCCAACTGCATCCAACTCATCGATAAAGATAATAGCTGGAGCATTTCTTTTTGCTTTCAAAAACAGATCTCGGACTCTTGAGGCACCGACGCCGACAAACATTTCCACAAATTCTGAGGCGGAAATAGAAAAGAAAGGAACACCAGCTTCTCCCGCCACCGCTTTTGCCATCAAAGTTTTTCCAGTGCCCGGAGGCCCGATTAAGAGAACTCCTCTTGGTATCTCAGCTCCAAGATCCCTAAATTTCTTTGGACTTTTTAGAAATTCAACAATCTCTACTAATTCCTGTTTTGGCTCCACTAGACCTGCGACATCATTAAAGGTAATTTTTGTGTTGCCCATAAAAAGCTTGGCGTTTGATTTACCAAAACCCATCGCCTTACTGTTTGCGCCTTGTGCTGAGCGCATCATAAAGAATATGAAGCCGCCAATCAACAGAATTGGAAGAATTATTGAGATGATAGAATATACAGCTGCAGTGCCAGATGTATCCTGCACATTTATTGAAACCTTATCAGATGTAATACCATAATCCTTTAAAGTAGCAGCGGGTTCTTTAACTGCTTTGATTTTACTACCATCATTCAATGTAGCGGTGACCAAATTATCCTTAATACTCACTTCTTTTACACTTCCTTTAGAGACGTCTTGAGAGATTTCCGAAAGCGCTACTTCTTTTACAGTTCCGCTTTTAGGTGCAAAAAAGCTGAATATAAGGACTACCGCCAATATAATTATGATTGAATAAATTATCGATTTTGTGTTGTTTTGTTTCATTTAAACTCCAATATTATTTCTAATCACCCTGTGATATCTAACGATATATGATAATTTTACCAGAGAGAAGCTCAATTCGCAATGAATAGGGGAGGAGCTTGTATTTTTTTCCTTCGCCTTTTTTAATCATGTCGCAAACTTCTGAAATTTGTTTATTGGTAATATTTTTTAAATTTTCTATTTTAAGAAGCGCAATCCTAATAACCATTCGTTGAAGGGAAGGGTGGAGAGAAATCCACTTTTTTCTGTCTAATTTAATTTCCTTATTTCCTTCAAAAATAATCATTTTTTTATATTCTTTCTCAGCGATTTGGCTCAAAAGATCATAATCTTCCTCTAAAATTCTTGCCGAATTAAACAAAGTCTCAAGAATGTTGGGGTTAATGTGTTCAGAAAGCAGGGGTAAAATTTTAAGACGCAGAAAATTGCGGGTTATTTTCAAGTCATTATTTGTTTTATCAAGCCGAAAAGGGATTCTGTGATGTTCTAGGTAAGTTTCGATCTCATTTCTAGAGATAGGGAGTAGGGGACGAATAAATTTTTCACGGATAGAGGGGATAGCGCTCAATCCTTTCATGCCAGTGCCTCGAAAGAGCCGCATTAAGAAAGTTTCAGCCGAATCATTTAAATTATGAGCAATTGCGATCTTTGCTCCCCTTCTCTCCCCCAGAATTTTTTCAAAAAAGGCATATCTGGCTTCTCTGGCTTTTTCTTCATTTTTAAATTGGTTCTCTTTTTCAGCGGAGCCGAAAATGCACTCTATGCCCTGCTCCCCGCAAAATTTTTTAACAAACTCTTCGTCATTATAGCTCTCCTCCCCTCTCAATCTATGGTTATAATGACAAGCCGAAATTTTAATTTGTAATTGATCCTTTAGTTTAAAAATAACATCAAATAAGCACATTGAATCCGGTCCCCCGCTTAAGGCAACAATAATTGTGTCGCCTGAGGAGATAAGCTTATTTTTTTCAATATTTCTCAGCACTTTAAAAATGATTGATTTTTGAGAAATCTTTTCCATTTTTTCCTTTGTATTCAATGATCAAGCGATATTATATACCAAAACTACAACTTTTTCCAGAAGTAGAAAGTCTAAAATAGTTCAATATTTTGCAATTAAAAAATATTTCTAGGGAAGTCTGAGCTGTCCGGTAAATGATTTAGAAAGTTTTCTTCCAGTATTATCTACAAATTCAAATTTGTAATTAAACTTCCCCCTGTCCACCCTCTTTGTATTAGTGTTGTCTGGATATATAGTAGCAGTGCATCTTCCATCATCGGTGCAAGTTAAAAGAGTAGCGATTTCGCGCCTCTCGGCTCTCCACCTCCCCCATTTATTCACTCTCCTATTATATGTATAGATTAACTTTTGTTCTTTTAGACTATTAACCAAAGACGGATCGATTTGAGCCATAAAAGTAACCGGCAAATTATAGAAAAAACTATTCCGATCAGTAGCGTCTAAAACACTGAAACTAGGATTGAAATTTAATTGAAAAGAGCGCTGAACAGTAGGTAGACTTTTAATTTTTATTGTTATCCGAGCTTGAATTGGCCTGGAAGAAATAAAACACAATTTTATAGATCCAGACTCTGTATTTTGAGGGCCGGAAATACTTACTGAAGACGGTTTCTCAATCACTAGCGGTTCATTTTCAAGGAAGGTGCCGTCGGATCTAATAGCTTCAATGTTAACATTGGCGCAATCCTTGCCATTCGGATAAGCCGAAAGATTTGAGTTCGCAAAAGGCTTTTCTACTTCAGCGGTCAGCCTCGAACCCCTAGCTGGACAGCTTTCTGAATCAGTTCCCATATTTTTTTTCACATTTTGAACAATCCCCCGCTTGCAATTGTTTGAAGCAGCCGAAGTACTGTCTGCTTTATAATTTGATATTTTCAAAAAATAAAATGCCCCCAGGAGAGCTACGAATACAAATAACATTCCCAAAGTTTTTCTAGGATTTTTTGATCGAAAGAGCTTTTTACTGCTATTCTTTTTTTTAGCCATAGTTCTCCTTCCAATTTACCTAATTTAGATTATACAATTATATGAAATATTTAACAAATATTTGCGGTGGTTCACTACATCGAGTACACTTTTAACTTGTTGATTTAATCTTCTCATAATATTCATTTGGTGTTAAATATCCTAATGCTTGATGCGGTCTAAAGTTATGATATTCTTCTAACCAATCAT
>JAMCZZ010000020.1 GCA_023484645.1 Patescibacteria group bacterium | reverse complement strand
AATAGTTCCATTTTTTCATCGCTGCAAGACGGGCAAAGGAAATCAAAAATCGGGGTGGGGATTCGAAGAATCTTTACTTTGAAAAACTTCTCGAAGGGGCTGGATGGGATGAGTGCGTCAAGAGCCAGAAGGGGCCAGCTATCGAAGCGGCGTGGAAAGCCATTAAGTGCGGATGTGCGAACGAAGCGATTGTATGTGCTACACCAGTGATGGCAGTCGCTATAGCACGTATGGCGAATTGGTACAGCAAGGTCCAGAGGTATGTTCCTGACATGCTTAGTGGGGTCATTACTGCTACATTTGAGACCTTTTTCGAAGAGGCGGAGGACGACATCACTATCATCACAAGGGCTGCAGGGGTAAACTCCTTTGATCACGTTGATCTTGCAATCCTTAGAGGTTAGAAATATCGTTTATCTCGTCATTGTTCTGGCGCCGGCACTTATGTGGCCGGCGCTTCTTTCAAATTTGAAATATTCTCTTTAGACTAGTAGAGTTAAAATGCATGAAATACGCTATGATAAAATTGATTAAAATTAAAAAAGGAGAACAAGTGACAGAGTTAAACCAAGTATACAGATGCAATATTTGCGGGAATATCGTTGAAGTTTTGCATGCAGGTGCAGATTCTTTAGTCTGCTGCGATGAAAAAATGGAACTATTGAAAGAAAATTCAGTTGACGCCGCGAAAGAAAAACACGTTCCAGTTATCGAAAAAAATGGAGAAGGAGTTACGGTTAAAGTTGGTGAAGAGCCTCATCCTATGGAGAGCGAACATTATATTGAATGGATTGAAATTATTGTTGACGGCACAGCAAATCGACAATATTTGAAGCCAGGAGATAAACCGGAAGCTAGATTTAACATCTATTCAGACAATGTTAAAGCGCGAGCTTACTGCAATCTCCACGGACTATGGACTAAATAGTAAGGGAATCCATGACAAGAGACGAGGCTTTAAAACTATTGAACGAAAAATTGGAGAATAAAAATCTTATCAAACATTCTCTTGCTGTTGAGGTTGTGATGCGGGCGTTAGCCAAGCATTTTGGTGAGGATGCTGAAGTTTGGGGTATGGCCGGTTTGCTTCACGATCTTGATTATGAAGAAACAGCCGATGATTGGAAGAAACATGGAGTTCTGGTTGAAGAGTGGCTAAAAGATTCCAATTTACCGAAAGAAGTTTTCGATATCATAAAAGCTCATAATTCAGATATCTTAAATATCTCAAGAAATACTCTAGCTGAAAAAGCCATTTTCGCTGTCGATCCCTTAACCGGTTTAATCACTGCTGCATCATATGTAATGCCTGATAAAAAAATTAGTCTTCTAAAACCGAAGTCAGTTTTAAAACGATTTAAAACTCCAGCTTTTGCTAAGGGATCGAATAGGGAATATATCCAAACTTGTGATGACTTTGGCCTCACTTTAGAAGAGTTTGTGGATATTGCTCTGAAAGCAATGCAAAGCATTGATAAAGACTTGGGATTATAACAAAAACTAAAGTTGTGTTTGTGGTATAATAGTAATGTAAGCTAGAAAACATTAACTTGAAAGGAGCTTGTATGAAAAAAGAAGAGAAAGAGAAGACATGCTGCCCCAAGTTTGATCCGAAGTCTTGGGACGAGAAGGAAGTTGTTTGGGAAGATAAACTATTTGCTAAAGATATTGTCAAATCATTTCTCCATATTCCTCTAAATATGGGACAAGTTATGACAAGAATGTCGGAAAAAGTCGAGAAGGCAAGTGCTATGCCGGAAGACTTCCTTACTCTTTCATTTGAGAAATCTCCTTGGAAGAGCGAACAGTATTTTGCGGTTAAAAAAGAAGTTCCTGGTTTAGAAAGCACAAAACTTTCCGGAACTTTTTTAACCAAAGTTTTTGAAGGTCCATACAAAGAAGCTCCAAATTGGCACAAGGAGATGGAAAACTATGTCAAGGGGAGAGGTAAAACAGTGAAAAATATTTATACATACTATACAACCTGTCCAAAATGCGCCAAAAAATACGGCAAGAACTATGTGGTAGTATTCGCAGAGGTTTAGTTTTTTGTGAGTGATTGATTCTCTAAGATACAATAATAAAAAATCCGTCGGCATTAAAGACGGATTTTTTGTATTAGGGTTGAATGAAAGCTAGATTTTTAATTTTAATAATGATACAAATACTACAAGGCAGGATTGCCTAATTTGGTATGAGGAGGTTGTATCTTTGACTGGGAAACGGATGAATCTTAGAGAGCATAAAGGCAACTTGTATCATCTTCCGCAGATTGGAAGAGATTCAGTGCGAATCGCTGTTCTTCTCTATCCATCGCTGGATGAAGAGGAACTGCGAAAAATCAATCTCTCCGCTCTACTTTTAGAAGAGGGGATTGAAATGACCAACAAGTACACAGCTTTGACCGCGCTTCTTTCGAAAGATGTGTTTGTGCGGACAGGGAGGTTGTACAAGAGAGGGAGCTCTCACAAGCTCTTTTATGGTGGGAAAAGTGACATTACCTTTAAGTCTGGTCTGGTTCTACGTGCTGGAGAAGACTTTGACTTGAAGGAGGTCTGTGGCGAGCCAAAATCAAATCTTTTGCCTCTGGCGGTCGACGAGATAGTTGTGGCTGCCAATTGCCATCGTATTTTTGGCGAGAAGGGCTCGATTGGCCCCGAGGACATCGCCGGGTTGTCTAAAGAGACAGCCTATCCCACTTCCAAGATCCAGAACGTAATGGTGATGTTGGACAAGAAAGGAGTCCTTAAGGAAGACAAGAATAATAGAGGCCGCTATGAGTTTGGTCCGGTGGTGCTGGTTGCGTTGATTGGCAAAACGAATCAGACAGAACTGTTTCCTGGCAAGATCGTTTTTGCCGGCGAGAAGGTTGATTTAACCTCTTTCCATGGTTTGGGCACTAAGTCTGAGCCGAAGAAGGAAGCGAGTAAGAATGGGGAGGGGGACAGGATTCCCAAATTAAGTCTTAGGGGATCAATCATCGCTGTGGCTCTCTGGGATTATTTCGATGACGAGAAAGGCAAGCTGTTCGATTGCCGGCCAATCGGTCGGAATCTGAATGTAGAAGAAGCCGATGTTCTTAAGGTTTTCAACCGTTTGGTTGAGACTGGTTTCTTCGCAGGCGATAGTCGGAGCCACCTGCGCGGTCATGGCAAGTTTACGCCGTCCTTCGGCTTAGCTACGCTTACTTCGGTCACGTTAGGAGGCGGAAGGGTGTTGGTAGACGGCGAAAAGTACGATCTGCGAAAACCTGTAACGAGGGTTGCATCTGTATCTCCAGCTTTCGCTGTGAAGAACAAAAACGGCGACGGGTATGCGGGCAAAGTCGTCGTCGTGGTCACTCACGGTCCTGAAGAGGCTGCCAAGTTGGTAACCTGCATCGTTGATAGTAGTAACGGCTAGAAAGGGGCTTAGGCAGAAATTGTGCTTAAGAAAATAGGCGGCGAATCCACTCGGGTTCGTCGCTTCTCTTTTTGTAGGTTACTTACTTTCTTCTAGCTTTCAATCTAGACTGGGCGTCGAGAATCTTTTTTCGGAGGCGCAGGTTCTTAGGAGTTACTTCAAGTAACTCATCATCTTCCAAAAAGTCGATACATTGCTCGAGCGATAGAAGAGTTGGCGGAGTAAGAATGGTGGCAATGTCAGAGTTAGAAGCACGGACATTAGTTAGCTTCTTTTCTTTTGTAACGTTAATTTCCATGTCGTCTTCTCTTGTGCTTAATCCCACAATCATACCAGCATATACATCGGTTGCTGGCGGAATGAAAGTAATTCCACGCTGCTGGGCAATATTCAAACCATACGTAACAGCTTTTCCGCTCTCAAAAGCAATTAAAACACCATTTCGAAGTTTTGGAATAATTCCACTAACTGGGTCAAATCGCAAAAATAATGAATTAGAAATGGCGGTCCCTTTTGAAGCAGTCAGAAGAACGTTTCTTAGACCTAAAGTTCCTCTAGTTGTAATTTCAAAAACCAATCGAGTTGTGCCGTCGCTATTTTCTTCCTGGTGAAGTAAAATTCCTCGGCGCTTATTAACTTCGCCAATTATAGTGCTGGCAAATTCAGGTGCAACATCGATAGTAAGCTCTTCAACTGGTTCGCATTTATTTCCATCAATTTCTTTTGTAATAACTTTAGGCTTGCCAACCTGAAGTTCAAAACCCTCTCTTCTTAGAGTTTCAATAAAAACAGATAAATGTAATTCTCCTCGTCCAGAAAGAATGAAATCGCCGGTTTCAGCAGTGTGCATTTTCATCGAAATGTTGGTTTCTAACTCTTTTACAATTCGATCGTGAAGATGTCTGGCTGTTACAAACTTTCCTTCTTTACCAGCAAAAGGAGAAGTATTAGCATAAATCGAAATACTTAATGTCGGCTCCTCAATCGCAATTGCTGGCAGGGGAGTCGCATCGTTTAAGTCGGAAATTGTATCTCCAATCGAAGCTTTTTTAAGCCCGGCGATTGAAACAATATCTCCAGAACTTGCTTCTTTTACTTCAATTTTCTTCAATCCTTCGGTAATGTAAATTTTTTCGATCTTGCCATTTTCAACAGCGCCGCTTTGGTTCACCAAAGTAGCTGCCATACCGGTTTTCACAATACCGGTTGAGATTTTACCAATAGCATATTTGCCCATAAAATTGTCCCAATCCAAAGCAGAGACAAGCATCTTTAATGGAGCTTCGTTATTCGTTTCCGGGGTAGGAATGAAGTCAATAATTGCATCTAATATTGGAGAAAGGTCAGCTGGGGCACTTTCATCTTCCGGCAGTTCGTTCCAAGCTTTGCCGTCACGGCCGATGGCGTAATAGACTGGAAAGTCCAATTGAGAATCATCGGTTGCTAATTCTAAAAATAGATCATAAGTTTTATTGATAGTCTCTGGAATGTTTGCATTTGGTTTGTCGATCTTATTAATAAGGACAATAATCCTTAGTCCAAGTTCAAGAGCTTTTTTTAACACAAACTTTGTTTGGGGCATTGGGCCTTCTTGGGCATCAATCAAAAGAATAGCGCCTTCGGCCATATTTAAGGTTCTCTCAACCTCACCACCAAAATCAGCATGACCGGGAGTGTCAATAATATTTATCTTCACATCTTTATAATTGATGGCCGTATTTTTGGCCAGGATCGTTATCCCACGCTCTCTTTCTTGATCATTTGAGTCCATGATCAAGTCTTCAGACATTGCCGCTTCATTTTCACGAAACGTTTTCGATTGTTTTAAAAGACCGTCAACCAAGGTTGTCTTACCGTGATCAACGTGGGCGATAATTGCTACGTTTCGAATTTTTGTGTTATCCATAATTCTTCCTTATGTGCTGGAGATTAATTATCTTGTTTCGACAAAAGTTAAAGCTATGCCTTTTTTGTCGCCTCTGCCTGTTCTTCCGATTCGATGAACATAGTCGTTATATGTTTGCGGAATGGTGTAATTTATTACGTGAGAAATATCTTGAATATCCAATCCTCTGGCAGCCACATCGGTAGCAACAAGGATATTTACAGAATTATTCTTAAATAGTGAAAGCGCTTTTTGTCTCTGATGTTGTTTTTTATCACCATGAATTGAATCAGCCTTAAAGCCCTCACCAACTAAATTTGAAGTTAGTTTTTCGACTTCACGCTTTGTTTCGGAAAATATTAGTACTTTTTTCAGATCAGATTGTCGGAGTAGTTCTTGAAGCTGATTAAATTTCATTTCCGAACTTCTAACTCGAACAATATCCTGGTCTACATTAGCTGTGGTTTCGCCTGATTTTATTTCAATGGTAACTGGATCAATCAGAAAGTGATGCACTAAGTCCCTAATTTTAAGAGGCATTGTTGCGGAGAAAAACAAAGATTGTCTTTCTTTTGGCAACTTAGCTAAAATATTTTTTATTTCGTCAATGAATCCCATATCCAGCATTCGATCGATTTCATCGATAACGATATTATTAAAGGATTCAAACTTGATCAAATTTTTCTCGCTCAAATCCTTCAGTCTGCCGGGTGTTCCTATAATAAAATTAGGTTCTCTTTTTAGATTATTAATTTGCTTATAGATTGGCGCTCCCCCAACACAGACTGTGGAGAAAATTTTCATTGACCATGAAAATTGACGGAATTCATCATCAATTTGCAGGGCTAATTCGCGGGTTGGAGCTAGAATTAAGACTTTTTGAGATCTGTCTTTGAATACTTTGTCGATCAAAGGCAGCAAAAATGCTCCAGTCTTCCCTGTGCCGGTATTAGCTAAACCAATTAAGTCTTTACCTTCGATAATGTGCTTTATCGATTGGTCCTGAATTGGGGTAGGGGTAGTATATTTCTTATATATAAGGTTTTTCTGTAATTCTTTTGACAAGTTAAAATCAGCAAAAGAGTTCACAATTACCTCTGGTTTTACTTCAATTTTATTTGAAGGTTTGCACACAAATTTTGAGATATCTATGCTTTCGCCAAATCTTGTTCTAGGTGATCTTGACCCTCCGCTTGATCTAAATGAGGGTCTTCTTGTTCCATAGCTTGGTCTAGAAGAATTTCTACTAGGCATAAAAGATGGTTTAGTTGATGCTCCAAAAGAAGGCTTTGGTGCTCCAAATGATGGTTTTGTGTAACCATTTGAACTTGTTTTAGTGCTCGAATTCGGTCTTGAGACAGTTCTGGTTCCGTCGCTTGACTGATAATAAAATGATTTCTTAGCGTTTCCCGATCTAAAGTTTCGAGAGTAGCTTTTTTGGCCAAATCCAGAATTGGCAGTGTTGTTTCTTTGCATTGTTTCTTTCTTTTAGAGCTTATTCAACAACTAGTCTAATAAGCTCTTTGCAGCAAAACAAAAAAGAGTTCCGCCACAAAATAATTAATTAAATTCCTGTCTGCCGTCAGGCAGGTCGTATTGCTGTATAGAACGTCGAAATTTAATTATGTTTCGGAAATCTATAGAACAATTTTTCTTACTGTTCTACTATAACATAAAGAGTTTGATATTGTCAAGCGTGAAGCCGGCAAGAATATCCGCCATAACTGGAAAGAAGCTCTTGTGAAGAGACCTCATGCTTTATTTATGATATACTAATTTTAGGGAGTGCTCAGAAATCTTTCATTATAAAAATCTCTATTTTTTATGAAAATACCTTTGAAGGGTATTTTTTGTTTGAAATAATATTGATGCACTTCGTTATCTTGGGTAAAAAGTAAGATAGGGCAGTTTATAGGAGGGCAAAATTATCAAATGAATAAAATAAATCAAATTCTCGATACTCAACAAAGTATAGTGCGCACAATCTTTGTATCAAGCTATATACCAAGAAAATGCGGGCTTGCTACTTTTACGAAAGATTTAACGAACGCATTAAATGATCTAAATTCAGAAAGCTTGGCCGAGATTATTGCTATAAATGACGGGGAAGGTGACCTTGAGTATCCTTGGGAAGTTAAATACAAAATTCATCAAGATAAGTATGATAGCTACTATCAGGCAGCAGAGTATGTAAATCAGTCGTCTGCCGATGTGGTTTGCCTCCAGCATGAATTTGGGCTTTTTGGTGGAGAAGCAGGGGAGTATATTTTTGCTTTTCTTCGAAATATTAACAAACCTATTATCACAATATTTCATACTATTCTAGCTCAGCCGACTGATATTCAACGCTCAACTCTACAAAGATTGGGGGAGATATCAGATAGTGTTGTCGCGATGATACCAGACGCAAAGGAAAGACTTGAGAGGGACTATAATATCGATAGAGACAAAGTTGTAACCATCCATCACGGAGTATCCGATCAAAAGAAGGCAAGTAGTCAGACAAGCCGTTTAAATTGGAAGGAGAAACCGGTTTTACTTCTAAGCGGACTTATTAGTGAAAACAAAGGAATTGAATATGTAATTAAGGCTCTTCCCCAGATTATTAAAGAATTTCCCGATATATCATTTATTATAGCAGGGCAGACTCATCCGGAAATTCTAAAAAGACAGGGAGAAAAATATAGAAAAAGTTTACAAAAACTTGCAAATACTTTGAAGGTTAGTAAAAATATAAAATTTATTAATAAATATTTAGAGCTTCAAGAGTTGCTTAATTTGTATGAAAAATGTGATATATATTTAACTCCTCATATAGATCCAGAGCAGATTACTTCTGGTACTCTCGCCTATGCGCTCGGGATGGGAAAGGCTTGTATTTCAACCGGATATCCCTATGCTAAAGAAATGTTGGCAGATAATAGAGGAGTAATAGTTGACTTCAAAAGTTCCGAGCAGATTGCCGAAGCAGTGTTAAAAATATTAAAGAATCCAAGCCTAAAAGCTGAACTGGAAGAAGAGGCGTATGTTCTCGGCCGAAAAATGAGATGGCCACGGGTTGCTGAGAGGTATCTGAATCTTTTTAGGTATGTCTCTTCTCAAAAATGAAAAAAATAGGATTAAAACATATTAATTTTTTAACAGATAGTTTTGGCATTTGGCAGCATACAAATGGTCGCCGAATTGATCGAATTCATGGATATGCACTTGATGACGGCGCTCGCGGATTATTGGTCGCCTTAAAATTTAAGGATTATGAAAAAGCAGAGATATATTTAAATTTTATTAAAAAAGCGGTAGGTAATGAGGGGATAATCAATTTTCATGATTCCCAAAAGAAACCTTTAGATAAACCATGGTCGGAAGATGCTCTAGGTGAAACTTATTGGGCGCTTTCGGCTGCAATTGCAGCTTCATATCAATCAGACTTAGCACAAAAAATCATACATAGTGTGATCTTTAGAATTAAGAACTTCAGGAGCATTCGAGGGCGGGCTTACGCAATTTTGGGGGCTTCTCTGATAGATTTAGACTTTGCAAGTTCTCTTATAAATTCATTAAAAGCAGATTATCTTAAGAATATTACAAATGAGTGGAAGTGGATTGAAGACGAGCTTAGTTATGCCAATGCCATAATTCCTCTTAGCTTTTTGTGTGCTGCCGAGGCGTTGAAGCAGTCAACCTTGGGAGATCTAGGATTAGAGATGCTGGATTTTTTGAATAATATTTCAAAAGAGCAAAGTTGCCCGATCGTTATTGGAAATAAAGGCTGGTTTCCAAAACATGGGAGAAAAGCAATTTTTGATCAACAGCCAATAGACGCAGCGTATCAAGTTTTGGCCAATTTAAAGGCTTATAAGCAAACAAATAATAAAAAATATTTAAAGGAAGCAAAAATATATTTTTCCTGGTTTTGGGGGAATAATATAATTAGACAATCACTTATCAATAAAAGATATGAGAGCTGTGGAGACGGCCTTGGTCAAATTGGGATTGATCTAAATTGTGGCGCAGAAAGTACTATTTGTTATCTATTGGCTCAAGAAGAAATTTGGCCATATTTTACTGATGAGGAAAAGAATATATGATAATGTAATACATATCATTCATCTTCAACTAACTAATAAATTTTTCTCCAGTCTCTGGAGTTTATTTTTTAATTCTGCTATTTTTGTTTTGGAGATTAAACCATGGAAGGAGGAGACGAATCTTGGGTAAGATGTTGGCTTCTGGTCTGGAAGTTGTTGCTTGGGTAAAACCCACCAACCCACTCTCATTGCGCTTAGTCCGGCTGTTTCTGGCTGGGCGATGCTTCGACTACTATGATGGAGCAAGGAAGGCCAATTGCCATATCGGGGAAATGTTATGCCAATTCGGCATGGTTAGGGCTGAAGGAGCCCAACTGACTATTTCCTGTTTCGTGCTTAAGGAGAAGATAAAAAAGCCGATTGATCGATTTGTAACAGATGCCATCCCAATATCGAGGGGGAAGTTGAGTTTATCGATCGATATCCGTATGAATGGGACACGAGTTCGTCTCTTATGGGTTACGGCTAAGCCAAAATCGGGTATTGACCCGATTTATCCTCTTTCGAGGAAGATCTTGCCCAAGCTCGTTTGGGCGATGTTGTTTTGCCCTCGTTTCTATTGGGAGGGCTGGCGGCTTCGCCGCTACTGACTATTTCTGGCCGTGGAGTGTTTCGCTCCACGGCTACGCTGCCAAAAAGAGGTGTCTACATGTTGCTTGTTAAAGTTTTTGAGTACCGAGGGCTTAGACCAGACAGTTACACAAGGAGCATTTTTAACATCAACTACCAATGGCTTTGGGATTGGGGCTATCGGTTATTGGTCTTCGATGCCGATAACACTATTCTACGGCACTGGGAAAATGAACTTTCTTCTGAAACCAAAGAGCTCTTTGAGAAGCTCAAAGCGATGAGATTCAAGATCGTCATTGTCTCCAACACCGTAATTCCGTCGAAGTCGAAACGTGTCCAAGCAATTTCTGAATCTGTCGGAGTCCCCTGTATTTGCTGTGAAAAGGGCTGGCAGAGAAAACCGAATCCTTGGGGTATTTGCGAGGCGAGGCGAGGGACTAGCATTCGTCGCAGGAGGGTTGTCGTCATCGGCGATCAGGTTTGCCGAGACATTAAAGCTGCTTTCAATGCAAAAGTTGGTTGGTCGATCCTTGTGGATCCGATCTCATGGCATCCGTTTTGGCAGTATCTCCTTTTCCCCCGCCATCGTATCTGTGACCTTCTAGTGAGAAGGAGTGTTCGCCAAATATAAGCCAGATCAAGGCGGAGGTTGTTCATCGTGGAGCAGAACGTGCTCCACGACTTTTTTAAATTTTACATTCTGATTTTTCAACGTATCGTCAAATTTGGAACGATCGTCTCATTTTTGACGACAGATTAGGTCTAATTAAATAATCTAGTAAACTTGTTTGATTTATTCTACTTTTTTAAAGATAGGAGTATAATTATTCTAAAATAGTTAAAGAGAGGAGTTTTATGAATTCTGTTGAAACAATGGGTGAGCACATTGAACAAGAAACTACAGAAAAAACAAACCCGGAATTGGAAGAGGAAATAAAAGACTTGAAGTCAAGAATTGCAGGGCTTGAAGCGTCAGTTGCACGGCTTTTAGAGGATAGGGAGCAATTGCAAAGAACGGGTCAGTTGAATGAAGATCCCAACCCAGAGCAAGAACGTATTGAGCAAGAACGTCTTGAGAAACTCAATAATTTAAAGTAATTAATATCTAATATAAGATCGACAATTTTTACCATGAACTTAAAAATATCTAAGCGAGCAATATCGGCGCCGGCTTCTCCAATCCGAAAGCTTAGCGCTTATGCCGACGAAGCAAAGAAAAAAGGAATCAAAGTTTACCATCTCAATATTGGCCAACCCGATTTGAAAGCTCCAGTTGAAATATGCGGTGCGCTAAGCAAATGTTCCAAAATTGATTACTTGCCATACGAGCAATCGCAAGGCACAAAAGAACTTCTTTCGGCCTGGAGGGATTATCTAGAAGATGATGGCATAAAAGTTTCTCCTGAAAATATTTTGATAACAAGCGGAGGGAGTGAAGGTTTGATTTTGGCCTGCGCTATCGTCTGCAATCCGAATGAAGAAATTTTAACTTTTGAGCCTTTTTATGCCAATTATCTCGGTTTTGCCAATCTGGTTTCAGCTAAAATTTCTCCAGTTCAGCTTGATGCGAAAAACGGCTATCATTTGCCAAAAAAAGAAAAAATTCTGGCCAAAATTACACCAAAGACCAGAGCAATTCTCCTGAATAATCCAAATAATCCGACCGGCACTGTTTTTACAAAAGATGAATTAAAGCTAATTCTAAAAATTGCCCGAAAATTTAACTTATTTATAATCAGCGATGAAGCTTACGGAGGGATTTGTTTTGATGGTTGTAAATCAGTAAGCATTTTTGCTCTTGCTTCCAAAGAGGATAAAGAGCGAATCATTATCATTGACAGTTTGTCTAAAAAGTTTAACGTCTGCGGAGCCAGGATCGGGGCTGTGGTATCAACAAACAAAGATGTTCTTTATGCCCTCAATTGTTTTGCTCAGCAACGATTGTCCGTTTCCACTCTTGATCAAAAAATTGTCTTTCCTGCTTTAGAAAAATCGAAAAAATATATTAAGGAAATTACAAAAGAATATGAAATACGGCGGAATGTATTTCTTGGAGAACTAGAATCGGGGCTTAAAACAAAAATTCATTATCCAAAAGGTGCTTTTTATACTATGATAAAGCTTCCAGTCAAAGATGCTGATGATTTTGCGAAGTGGCTTTTAACTGATTTTAACGTTAATGGTGAAACTGTTATGGTTGCTCCTGGTTCTGGGTTTTATGCTACTAAAGGCAAGGGCAGAGATGAAATAAGAGTTGCTTTTGTGCTAGATAAAAAAGAACTCAAAAAAGCAGCAAGAATTTTAATTAAAGGAATTGAAGAATATTCTAGAAAATAAACATCATGAGGATGTGAAATGGAAATAGCAAAACGAGCAGTCGGCATAATTATTAAAGATAATCAAATCCTATTAATACATCGCTTTTTTGAGGGGGAAGGATGGACAAAAGGTTGGTATTTTGTATTTCCTGGCGGAGGAGTGGAGGGAGGAGAAACGGTCGAGGAAGCAGCGGTTAGAGAAATCAAAGAAGAGCTTTCGATTGATGCTAAGATAGATAAACTTTTATTTGTCCAGCACAACCCTGCTCAAGTTTATGAATTTGAAGGCAGAGATGAATATTTTTACTTGATAAAAGATTTTTCCGGCAAAGTAGAGCTGGGTGGTCCGGAAAAAGAGCGCATGAATAAAAACAACCAGTTTCTTCCTGAATGGGTCCCGATAAAGGAGATGAAAAAGATGGACAACCTTTATCCTAAAGAAGCGAAAGAAAAGCTGGTTGATTTGCTAATTAGTTAATCGGTTATTAGTTTTATTATAGATATTTTAAGAGCGATTTATCGCTCTTTTTTTGTTGCCGTCTTTTATAAATTCTGGTAAGATAGCCCCGGCAAAGGAAGGAGGTGAAAAGCAAGATGCGCTTTGATGGAATGATGGCTTTCTTTGGCTCCTCCATGAGAGGAGGTCAAGCAATCGTTAGCAGGGATGAGCTGGTCCAGCTTAAGGATGCTATTCGAGAGCTTGGCATCAAGTTCGTTTCTGAGCACCAGACCCAAGCGGGGATTATTGCAAAGGAAGACGAGCTAAGCCCAGTCAATATTCACGATAGAGATTGGGAAAACGGCCAGAGATCCCGCATTGGCATTTTTGAGGTAAGTAATCCGAGTCTCGGGGTTGGAGCAGAGATTTCTGATCTTCTTCACATGGGAATTCCTGTTATTTGCCTCTATCATCAGAGGATCGACGAAAAAGCTGTGTCTGCGTACATCCGAGGCAAAGAAGGTTCCATGTACGTTTCTGCGCCATTCGAATGCTGCGAATACGCCGATACCGAGCATGTGAGGGATTTAGTTCGTGAATTTGCCATGCGGCACGTCTCAGGCTAGCGTTGAGCTGGCTTAAGTATTTGTTGGTCGGACAAGCGGTCTGACCAACATTTTTTGTTGCCTGATAGTTGATTTTCTGTTATTATGAGCCGGAAATTTGGACTGCATGAAAGTGCTGCCTAAATTAGTACACAAAACAACTGAAAGAAAGGGGGAGCATCCAATGGCAAGAATAGCGCTTGTCGAATGCAACAGTAAAGATTACCTCAATGTCTACGCTTTAATCAAAATGCCACGAGGCATTCCGCTCCTGGCTGCCATCTTGCAGAAAGATGGTCCTCATGATGTTACCTGCTATGTTGAATCAATCAAACGCTTCAACTGGCGAGAGCTCTTGGGCTACGATTTGATTGGCTTCAGTATCATCACTTGTACATCTAACCCGACTTATGAAATGATAGGGAAACTTCGGTCGGCTGGGTACAAAGGTACGATTATAGTCGGTGGTCCCCATGCCACAGCTATACCAAATGAGGCGATCAATGCTGGGGCTGATATAGTTGTCCGCAATGAGGGCGACAAGACGATACCTCAGGTGGTCAATGCAATACAGAAGAAAGAAAGCCTTTTTGGTGTACCGGGTATAACATGGCGAAACGGGGGTTTGATCAGGCACAATCCCGACCAACCCTTCTTAACTGAAGAGGAATTGTCAGATCTTCCGTTGCCGGCCTTTGACACTATTATCGGCCATGAAAGCATGAAGCAGGTCCCTCTAGGCCTTAGTCGTAGCTGTCCATTTAATTGCGACTTCTGTGCCACCAAGCAGATGTTTGGCAAGTATCGCTGTCCAATGTTGGAATGGCGTATTGGCCAACTCAGGGAGTTTCGCAATGGGTATCCAGAGTTGTGGCAAACAGCAGTCGTTTTCTTTTCTGACGATAACTTCCTTGGAGACGAACGTGCAAAGCTGATAGTGATTCAGATGATGGAGCGGATGAAAAATGAACGCTTGATTCCGCCCATGGGTTGGATATGCCAGGCTCGAGTCACAGACATCACTCCAGAGATTGCTGTTCTAATGAAGGAAGTAGGGTGTGTGGCTGTTTGCTTGGGAATTGAATCGGCCGATGCAGATATCTTAAAGCTGATGCAAAAGGGTCAATCTCCAAAGCAGATTCAGCAAGGCCTGGAAATTCTTCATGCTGCTGGAATCGAGACATTGGCTATGACGATTGCTGGTGCCGATACAGACAACTTCTGGTCGTTTTTCCGTGGTATTCGCCAGCTTTGGAGATGGGGTATTACTTATCTTCAAGTTTTGGCCATGGTGCCACTACCAGGAACCCCGATGACTCGGAGATTAAAGTCAGAAGGGCGGGCATGGACAGGCAACTACGATCGTTATAATGGTCAACATGTAATCTTGAAGCCAAAACAGATGACTCGCTTTGGTGTGTGGCTTTCCCTTTATGGGGTCACAATTTGGTTCTACTTCTTGACCAAGCATGGACGCACGCTCATTAGGAAGTACTGGAAGGTATATCGCGGTTTAATTTGGGCCGCAATTAAGCAGTATCTAGCTTGGCCGGGTCGAGTGGTCAAAGACTTCTTGGCCCACTAACCGGAGTCCCGGCGACGTTATGTCGCCGGGACTTCTCATATTTAATAAGAGGTTTATAATAAAGTTATGGAACCAAATATCGAACAATCCCAGCTTGACCAGAAAATGAATACGATAATCGCACAGAATGAGGGTTATAGCGAAACAGACATATCTTTAGAAGAACAGGAAAAATATTTAAGCCGGTACTCTTTTTCTGCTCTTGTTTGCAGCGCAATTTATTTTTGGTACATGAAAGACAAAGTGTTTTTTTGGATTAGTGTCATGTCTTCAATCTTATTTCCTCTTACTTTATTTGTTTTACCTTTGTTGGCTAGGCGCAGAGCCTGGAAGATGCGAGAGTGGCACTCATTCAGCCATTTTCAATCAGTCCAAAAGAAGTGGGATGAGGGCTCAGTCTATGGATTAATAATATTTGTCTTTGTTTTCGGTTTTGCTGCTTATTATGAAGTTAAAATGCTTTCCAATTTGTTAAATTCAAGTGGGATAAACAATATAAATGATGTCGAGCAAATGCAACAAGACTTAGGACAAATACTGGGCAGCTAAAATTTTACTATATTGGATCCCCGGGTCATGGCGTTGCCTGCCCGAGGATGACAAGCAAGGTAAAGTTTGATTTAGAATTAAAAAGGGTTTATTCTTAAATAAAACAAGTAAAAAGAGAGGGATAATGGAAAATTCAAACCAGGATCAAAGTATTGCTCCTAGCAGTAATTCTGGTGCTGATCAATCTCAAAATGTAACAACAGAAGGCTTGAAAGAGCCGACATCATCTCAAGTGGGAGTTGCGGCGCAAGAACCAGAGATTCAATCCAGTGTTCAGCCATCACCTGCTAACGAGACGACGGACACTGTTCAAAATGCTCCTTCTGAAAATCTCACAACAGAGAAGCCGGCGGAACCTCAGACGCCGGAAGCTCCAACTACTCCAACTCAGAAGCCAGCGGCAGAAACCCCTGCTCCTTTAGAAAATACCAAGAGTGAACAGCCAGAAGAGCAGCCGCAAACTTCTCCTATACAAGAGACCTCCACTTTTTCACCTGATTCCACTGCCGCTACTCAGCAACCAGAGGTAGAAGGTAATAGTATGTTGCAAGGCAATATTCCAGCCAAATCTTCTAACATGAAAATTATTATTATCGCGCTTGTTGCAGTAGTTTTGATTGCAGGCGGTTATTTTGTTTATCAATATTTAACTAACAAATAAATATATTATTTGAATTGTTCTTTAGAGGAAAAAAATGGCTAAAAAATTAGATTTAATATTAGCAATTAGACTGCAAGAGCAGCTGAGCGAATTAATTGAAACCTATGAGCTAGAAAATGTTAAGAATATGCTGGCTCGATTTCACGAAACAGAAACCGAAGATAAAAAGGAAAAGGCACTTAAAAACAAGAAAAAGGATGATGCTCAGGAAGTTAAGAAAAAAGCTGAAGAAAAGAAAAAGCAGGTCCCTAGCTTGCCCCCTAACATTCGCAACATAGAAGGGTTTGAGGCGGTAATTAATGATTTTGCTGCAAGGGGTAAGATTAAACCGGAAGTTTTTCAAGGATTAAAAGGTTTTATCCAAAATGCTAAATTAATTTTTTCCGGTCAATATAAAAAAGTAGATGAGGCTTTTATTATAAATCTAACTTCTAAGCCGGATTTAATTCAAGCTACTTCTCCTGAGGAAAGTTGGATAAAATATAATGGAGAAATTATTCGGAAGCAACTCAAAAGGAAATTAAGACTGGTGGGTTATGACTTTATGGATTCTGAGGTTGAAGTAGGCAAGGCCTTTGATGCAACTAGGCACAATGTTGTCGGCAAAGAGACTGTCTCCGATTCCACTTTAGACCAAAGAGTTCTGAAGGTAATGAGTGAAGGCTTAATTATCGGCCGCAGACTTCATATTAATGCCAATGTTATACTGGGAAATTATCGTCCAAGCAGTTATTAAAAGAATTTTTGTAGTAGTTCTCTTGCTAATCATCGTATAATATAAACAAAAGGATGTTTGCGATGAACGGCCAAATTAATCAAAACATAATTTTAGAGGCCCAAAAAGGTGACCTCAAGGCATTTGAAGAAATACTTTCAGAATATGAAAAGCCGGTTTTTGGCTATATTGTTCACTTGGTGAAAAGAAGAGAAGATGCTGAAGATTTAACTCAAGAAACTTTTTTAAAGCTTTATAAAAGTATTAAGAAATATGATTCTGATCGTAAATTTACTACTTGGTTATTTGCTATAGCGAATAACACGACGCGCGATTGGTTCAGAAAACAAAAGCGTCGCCGAGAGCTCTTAATTCTTGATGATCCTGAGAAGGGAAAAGCTATTGAAAAGCTATTAGCATCAGACGATCAATTAAGCCGCAACAATGTTAAGTTTGATGTTGCTTTAGGCTTTAGGAAAATAAAGCCAGTTTATCGATCTGTATTATCCCTGTTCTATCTGAAGGGATTTAGTTATAAGGAGATTGCAAAAATTAAAAATATGCCTACGAATACAGTTAAAACATATTTATATCGGGCTAAACTAGCAATGAGAGAACATCTGGCTTAATGGACAATATGGCTCAAAATTTATCGATTGAAAATCAAACATTTTCGCAGCAACTTCATTTTGATGTAATGAAGAAGATTGTCTTCCTAAAATTTAAGAAAGATTTTTTATTTTTCTTCTCTGTTTTGACTGCAAATTTTTTAATTTTTGCGTGGTGCGTGGATCATATTTTAATTGAAAATGAATTTTTAAATTCGGCAAAAATATTACTCAGAGATTTTGAATTCAGCTATTCATTTTTCCTGAACTCTATTTCGTTTATTGTCAATTCAGTTTCAATTCTCCTGCTTATTTCTTTTTTATTTTCAACAATCATTGGAATCTATCTTTTGTGTCTAATCATCATGACTAAAAAGAAACTGAAGAGCTGCATCTCTAGTTTTGAAACAAATGCTCAATCTATGACGTATTAATATTGACCGGCCAGTCATTATTAGAATCATAGTAGGAGGCATTGTGACAAAAAAGCAAAAGAAAAAGAAACTAAAAAATAATTTTATTGGGCTGATAGTAATAGCGTTTGTCCTATCAATGGCTGCCATTCCCCCTGTAATGGCGGCAGGAAATTCTATTGGCAGCCAGGTGGTAATAACTGAAAACTCGAAGCACAAAAAAGACATTCAAGAGGTAAGAAAAAAACACAAAAGTGAGATCAAGGCAACAAATTCTGAATATAGGGCAGCTGTAGAATCCGCAAGGTCAGAATATAAACAAGCTCTTCTAAACGCAAAGTCTAAGGGAGACAGAATAGATGCAAGGAAAAAGTTTCGCAAAGCGATGCGCGATGCTAGAGCAAAAATGTTAAAAGATAAGAGAGAAGAACAAAAGAATCTTAAGCAGGACATTGCAGATTTGAAGTAGAAAATTAAATAGAATAGAAAAAATAAACCTTCACTAATGAGGGTTTATTTTTTATTCCACAAGCCAAATCATTGGCCTTTTTGATATGGGGCGTATATAATTATAAACGTAATTATTAACGGAGAAGTGAAAAATGGATATTGCCACTATTCAGAAAAGAATCGAACTCTTAGAGAAGTATCAAGAAGAAGTAAGAAACGCGAAGGATATGCTGCAAGGAGAGCTTGAGAACTCAGACGAATACCTAAAAGTTGTTGACGAGGTAAAGGAAATTGTGCAGAAAAGAAAGCAGATTAAAGATGAAATATTGGCAACCGGTCCCAACCAAAAGCTTTTAGCTGACATAAAATCAAATACAGAAGAGATTTCAACTCTAAAAGAAATTTTATCTGCCGAACTAGTACAGGTATATACGGAAAATAAATCAGATGAATTCAACGATGCCAACGGCGAGCCGAGAAAGTTTAAACTGTCTGTTAGGCTGTTGCCAAAGAGAGGAATGTTTCAGAACAGAAATATTGACGGGCGATATGATAAGGATGAATAGGTAGTTGTATTCCGCTATTTATTATAAAAGAGTAATATCTAAATAAATAATGAATTGGAGGTGGAAAATGTCAAAAGCGGTACTTGGTGTAGTCGGCATTATTATGATCTTTCTGGGCATCGCCGGTCTTATTACCAGCTGGGATTTCCTAAAAGAGCCCTCTTGGCTTGCTTGGGTAGAAATAGTTATTGGCATCGTCTCAGCGTTTGTTGTAGTTTTGGACTCGAGGGAATAATATAATATTGCTAATTGAAAGAGGAATATGGAAACAAATAAGAATATTGTGCGGGCGATTGCCGGCGAATCGATGGCTAGAAATAAGTACACTTATTTCGCTTCAAAAGCTAGAAAAGAAGGCTATGAGCAAATCGCAGCTATTTTTGAAGAAACAGCCGATAATGAGAAGGAGCATGCTAAGAGACTGATGAAGCTTCTCTCTGACATGACCGAGTCATCTCTGGAGAAATATGATTTTCCGGTTGTAAAGACGACAGTGGAGAATCTTGCAGTTGCGGCTGCCGGGGAAAATTTTGAGCATACTAAAATGTATCCTGAATTCGCTAAAACTGCCAAAGAAGAAGGTTTTGATGAAGCAGCCAAAGTCATGACAGAAATCGCTGAAGTGGAAGAAGAGCACGAAAAGCGCTATCTAAAGTTAAAAGAAAATATTGAAAAAGGAATGGTTTTTAAACGCGGAGAAGAAGTGGAGTGGAAATGCAGAAATTGCGGTTACGTTCACAAGGGTACAGAAGCGCCGGCGGAGTGTCCGGCTTGTGCTCATCCTCAAGCCTTTTATGAACTTTTGACTAGACCTTATTAGTTGTTCTGTCTATTGGCCAGAACAAGTACTTAGAACTTAGAGCTTAGATCTGTGATAAACAAAGTTCCAAGATCTAAGTTCACAGTTCTGGCTAATGATGGGGCAATGGGGCGATAACATCCTGAGGGGGTTGATGTCATGGCTAATGGTACATGTCAAGCTGTAGTTAGAGTTGGCGAGCAATGTCAGCGAAACATCGTGGAAGCAATCACCAGAGACATGACACTAGAGGGACCTGATTGGCAGTGTTGCGTCATGTGCACGGTTGGTGAGGCGCTTAGCAATCTTGTCAAGAAGGGACAAGAGGGAATTGTTATGTGGAGGCACATTGAACGGGGACTTGAGGTGGTCATTTTCTCTAACTCATTCAGGGATCACTTCGAAAGTCTTTCTCTCACGCTTGGCCATGTTCAAGCGTGTGTCGACAGGGGTATCGGCTGCGAGTTCATAAAAGATGAGCATGGTTTGGGCCACTACCTCATAGCGGGGTTAACGTCTGAATCGTGCTATAACGCGGACGGAACTCTTGTTCTCCGGTATTTCGCCGATGCTCCGCCGAAAACAAACTGCCTCAACCTGATTGACCTCTTGCACTAGCACTACGAACGAGCCGCGGCGCTACAGCCGCGGCTCTCCTCTTGTAGATTGATTAATTTGAGCACAGGATGTAAAATACATTATTGTGCATTAAACAAAGAAAATTATGAAAAAATTATTTTTAGACATCGAAACATTACCAGCGCCCGGCGATAAAATGGATTTAATCAAAAGCTTTTGGGAAGACTCCAGAAAAAAGAACGGTTCAAAATTGATCAAAGGAGTCAACGATTTTGATACTTTTTTCCGAAACACTTCTTTTCAAGGCGAATTCGGGCGGATTTGCTGTATTGGTTACGCTGTGGATAATAATTCAGCCGATTGTCTTGTTGAAGATGAAAAGGAAATGCTGGAGAAATTCTGGCAAATTGCAAAAGATGCTGATTTATTCATTGGCCACAATGTAATGGACTTTGATCTTCGCTTTATTTACAAGAGATCGATTGTTTTAGGTGTTCGTCCGACAAGAGATCTATCTTTTGCGCGCTATCGAAACAATCCCATTTTCGATACTATGTGCGAATGGGAAAAATGGGGAAGCAGGGGAACAAGCTTGCATAAATTAAGTATTGCTCTCGGAATTGCCTCGCCAAAAGAAGAAGGAATTGACGGTTCGAAAGTCTACGACTATTTCCTCGCTGGCAAACTAGATGAAATCGCCGAATACTGCAAACGCGACGTCGACGCAACAAGAAAAGTCTACAAACGGATGGTATTTGATAATTAGTTAGATACAGATTACAAATTTAGTTCTAATTACAAATTGTGAATTATGTGAATCAATCTAGTGCAAAAGGTGATTCAAAAGAATATTAAGAACATATACTCACAATCCTAAAGAGTTTGTAAAATTAATCACTTCTTTTTCGGTGATCGCATTTTTAACATAAGTAACTCTAAAAAGTTTATTTTCTTCAATTATTTTGAAGGTGAAAATTCCTTTAGGAAGATTTTTGTTGATATATTGATCAATATAATCAGCAAGACTACTATTGTATTTTTCTAATACCCCGGGAACATTACCAGTCATTCTAAAATACAAATCAACAGATTTGAAATTCTTAAATAAAGTAAAACCTTTATATCTCCTATCGATTTCATTATTTGGAATTTGTTTGATCATGGTTTTGCTTATATTTAACGCTAGAACAATTCTTTTTCATAAGTTTAGTTTATATTTTTTATCAAATATATAAAACCCCCAGGTCCTTTTACAGAACTGAGGGGATTTAGCTTAGTGATTCGTCTCAAGAAAAAAAGATTTTCAATCAATAATTACACTTAATTTGTATCAAACACGTTTACAGTTGTCAAAGGTATGTCAAAAATATTCACAAAATTTGCCAAAAAGCATTTATTGTGTTATTACAGTAGTGGGGAAATCCCAGAAAGCTGGAGGCAGAGCAATGAAAAAATCACGGCCATTTGTTGGACAACTGTTGCAACGCATAGCTCGTGAAGCTGGCGTTGAAGTTATTGTGGAACCAGAGTTTGGCTATGTCGGACAGATCGTTTGTCCGAATGGCAAAAAACACTATTTCCGCAATACCAATTTTGACTTAAACACACTCGGTGCTACCGAGATTGCCCGCGATAAGGGCTATGCTAACTTCTTTATGGCTCGCCTTGGGTATCCGGTCATTGAGGGTCAAGCATTTTACTCCAAGAAGTGGTGTAAAGGCATTGGCTCCCAAAACGGCATTGATGAGGCGTATGACTATGCTCTCTCACTTGGCCTTCCCGTAATCGTTAAGCCTAACAGCAAAAGTCAAGGCGACTCGGTCTGCAAGGCGCATACAAAACGGGAGTTTCACCAAGCGTGCCAAAAAGCGTTTCAACGGGACAAGGTTATACTGGTGCAACGAGTAGTCCACGGCAAAGATTACCGAATTGTTGTTTTGGATGGAGAGATCATCTCGGCATATCAGAGACTTCCATTGACAATTACCGGCGATGGCATCCGTACCATTTCAGAGTTGTTGGCGATTAAACAAGAAACTTTCTACTCTGACGATCGTGATACCGAGCTGCCGCTAGATGATTATCGAGTCAAGCAACGGTTGGCCCGGATGAAGTTGTCGTTCCAAACCGTTCTGCCTGATGGGCAGGATTGTCAACTTCTTGACAATGCGAATCTCTCTACTGGGGGCGACGCAGTCGACGTCACTGACAAAATTCATCCCGGTTATCGAGAGATCGCTGTCAAGCTGACCGCCGATATGGGATTGCGCTATTGCGGCGTCGACCTAATGGTCGAGAACGACTTGACACAGCCGCTCGGCAAATACCATGTCATCGAAATCAATGCCGCGCCCGGCATCGATAATTATTCGGCCAGCGGTAAGGATCAGGCACGAATTGTTGAGCAACTTTACATTAAAGTGCTCAAAGCCGTTGCCAAGCTCTAATATGCTCGCCGTGTTCCCTTTCTGGGAACACGGCGCTCTGTTTTTGATAAATAAATTTAATTTCAACAAATGCAAAAAATTTTTTCACAATATTATGAAGCGGTTAGATATTTAGAATCACTCGCTAGTCTTTCAGAGACAAAAAAATACTCCAATAAGAATAGAAATAACCCCGAAATATTTATAAAAAGAACTCGATATTTTTTAAACCTGCTTGGCAACCCAGATCAACATTTAAAATTCATCCATATCGCTGGCACAGCTGGAAAGGGTAGTGTCGCCAATCTTGTACAATATATCTTATTTAAAACTGGTCAAAGGACCGGATTATTTACTTCTCCGTTTGTGACGACCTCTATAGAAAAAATTAAAGTTAATGATAAATATATTGATCCTCTAAAGTTTGCTCAAATGGTTGAAGATGCGAAACCGCTAATCAATAAAGCGTATATTGAGTGCATGGAAGGAGCTCCATCATATTTTGAAATTTTCTTTGGCTTGGCTTTAAAATACTTCTATGAAACAAAGTGCGAATGGGTTGTTCTGGAGGCAGGGTTGGGTGGACGCTACGATGCAACTAATGTGATTAAGAAATGCGAAATTGCCGCTATTACAAATATTGGGTTTGATCACACGGAAATTTTAGGAAAGACGCTTGTGAAAATTGCGACAGATAAAGCCGGTATTATCAAGCCTGAGTGCGTGTTTATTACGACTGAAGAAAGACCAAGTTTATTAAATATTTTCAAGAAAATTGCGAAAGAAAATCTGGCCAATAAATTCATTGCAATTAAAGGGCCTAATCACTATTATGAAAAGAATGAGGTGCTTGTTAATGTGATTATTGAGGAAGCTGGTGTTCAAAATAATCACAAAAATGACCCGCCAAAGTTGCCATGCCGTTTTGAAGTCATTCAGAAGAAGCCGTTAATCGTGCTAGACGGCGCCCATAACGGTTTAAAAATGCAGTCGGTTGTTGAAAATCTGGCTCGGCTAAATTATCGAAAACTAATTGCGATTGTTGCTATTGCGGACGACAAGGACAAAGACGCAATATTAGAAAAGCTAATTCCCATAGTTGACAAAGCTTTTTTTACGCGTTTTCTAGTATCGCAACGGAGTAGCTCTTCTCCAATGGAGCTTTTCCAAAGATCGTTAAAATTCAATCCGAAAATTAAATCAGTAGTAACTCTCGATCCATTTGGTGCCCTAAAATCGGCAATTGGCGAAGCGAAGCCGAATGATCTCGTATTAGTAACCGGTTCATTTTACCTTGCCGGAGAATTGAGAAAGAAGTGGTATCCCGAAGAAAAAATTCTAAGAGATAAAACAAGTTTTTAGATGTGTACGATCGTCAAAAATTAGCCAGTTGAGCTGGCGATTTATATATGCTACATTGTCCTTATGCTATTAAACAAAAATACAATATTATGATGTTAAACAGTAAAATAACAACTTGGTCTGGTTTTGTGCACATCCTTTCAATTGTTTAGTTTAAAGACTACTATTCCACATTACTTATTAAAGTAATTTAATGAAAGGTTTGTGATGTATAAGATTAATAAACTTGATCTAATTGTTTCTATCTACATTTTTTGTATCGCCGTATCAGAATTAATGGGTGCTAAAACTTTCCCTCTTTTTAAACTTGGCACTTTTCAACTAAACGCAAGTGTTGCCATTTTTGTTATTCCATTATTGTTTGCCATCAATGACATCATTACGGAAGTTTATGGTAAAGCTAGGGCTAGAAGTATAATTTATTCAGGAATGTTCATCATTTTTCTCATTTTCCTTTTCTCTATTTTTGCCACCTTTTTGCCTCCATCGACAAGATTTCAAATGTCAAATAATGCTTATGTTGAAATTTTCCAAAAATCAGCTAGGATTTCTGCGGCTAGTTTAATATCATTTACAGTTGCCGATCTTCTCGACGTTTATATCTTCAGCAAGATTAGACAAAAACTAGGTAAAAAAAGATTGTGGTTTAGGACAAATGCTTCAAATTTCATATCTCAGTTTGTGGATACATCATTTTTTATTACGCTGGCTTTCTACTCACTAGGATTGCCTTTTGCTAACAATTTTCATTTCTTGTTAGGACTCATTATCCCTTACTGGCTTCTAAAATGTTTCATGTCGATCATCGAAACACCTTTCGTCTACATGGGTGTCGGATGGTTAAAAGTGGGTAAATCTGAAAATGTACTCTAATTTAGTTTTTCCAGCACAAAATAATCGTCCTTTTTTCTTTATTAATGCAGTACAGACTGTAGACGGAAAAACTCAAGTCACCCATAATAGAGATAGTTACTGGCCTATTGGCAGTGAGTATGATTATAAAACGATGCTCAAATTGCGTTTATATGCCGATGTGCTGATACATGGAAAAAACACTGCTATCTGCCAGCATACTTTGGACAATCTTGGTAAAGAGGATTTTCAGCAAAAAAGAAAAAAACATGGCAAGACCAGAAAAATCTTGTATTTAATAGTGAGTGCAAATCCGACGGAAGAATTGCTGGATTTTCTTATAAATCCTTCAGAAGGAACAGACCCCTTATTAGTAACGACAAGCAAAACACATTTATCGTCCAAATTATCTAATGCCGTAAAAATCATTAGAATGGGCAACGATAAAGTTGATATGTTGTTGCTTGCAAAATACCTCCATTCAAAAAACTACCGCAATGTTCTGGTTGAAGGCGGTTCAATACTCTGGAGTTCGTTTTTTGCCTGTAATTTGGTTGATGAAATATTTATAACAGTAGCTCCTAAAATATTCGGGGATAAAACAAACGAAACTCTTTCGTTAATAAGCGATTGTCTTTTTCCTCCAGACAAAATCAGGCGATTGAAATTACTGTCAGCAAAAAAGCACAGAGACGAAGTGTATCTTCACTATAGAGTAATCACTGAGAGATAATAAATTTAGCAAAGTGGCAAATAAATAGTTCTTATGTTTATACTTTAGCTTTTGAGTCAGCGGAGGTTTCTGCTGAAGGTGTTGTTGCTGGTGAATCTTTTGTTGGGATGGGTGTCACAGTTTTGCCTGTCCCGCGAAGCTTTTGCAGAGTGGGATCATCTACTCTTGGTTTGTCCTCAGTTTTAGTATCTGTTTTGTCTTTGCAGTCTTTACTAGATAATTCTTTGCCATTGGCTTTATCTATTTCACACTTTACTTCTGCAGCGGTAATGCTTGTAGTTGCTTCTGTTGTTGTTTTTGGTTTTCCTGTTTGGAATAGCGCTCCTTCACCTTCATGCGGGTCAAAAGGTTTGTCCTTTAGTATGGGCAAAGAAAAGTAGAAGGTGGTGCCGTGGTCATCTTTATCGACTGAGCTTTTAAACCAAAGCTTGCCTTTATGCATTGCTATCAAGTTTTTTGAAATAAACATACCAAGACCAGTACCTTTCACCTGATCGGTTAGGACATTAACCTGTGTGAATTTCTCGAACACGTGATCATATTTATCTTTGGGAATTCCGCGTCCGTTATCTTCAACTGAAACGATAATTCTGTCGTCATCGGCGTGACAAGCAACCTCAATTTTTCCTGGAGGTTCTGTATATTTTATTGCATTGCCGATCAGATTAATCATAACCTCAACGATTCTAGGTACATCGAGCCAAGTTTTGGGAAGGCTTTTGCTTGGTTTTTCAAACGTTAGTTTGTGTCCTACTTCCTTTGCTTTGATCGCCACTTCCGCGATTGACTGTTCTATCACATCTTCAATCTGCGCTTCAGAGTAAATTATATGGATTCTATTTGATTCAATTCTTGAAACATTCAAAAGATCTTTAACCAGTCCAGCCAGACGCTGCGACGATGCGAATATGGTATTTAAATATTTAGCTAATTGAGGGTCAAGTTTTCCGCATTTTTTTTCTTCAATAATCATGGATAGATAACCCATAATAGCAGCAATAGGAGTGTTCAGCTCATGCGACGCCATGGAAAGGAAGTTGTCCTTCGCTTCATCAAGCTCTTCTAAGTGTTGATTAGCTTCATCAAGCTTTTTAGCTAGTACTTCCAAATCTTGTCGCTGTTTTATTTCATGTTGAATGCTTTTAATTAATAAAATTCCTCCAAAAATAACAATTATAAGAGCAATAAGTCTTATTGCGATTTCGCCAGGTGTTTTTGATGTTAAGAGATCAAATAAAGCAGCGAAGAAAAGGAGCGTTACACTAACTTCTGAAACAATAACTTTAATTTCAAATAAGTGATGTTTTGTTATCGCATAACCTATTGAGGCGATAACTACAAAAATAACCACAGGACCAGACCATGCGATTCTAAAGTTGCCTAGTGCAGGCAGAACCATATTAATTACAAGTGCAATAGAACTTGGAATGCCAATGCCAAGACAAATATACTTCAATTGTTGTTTTAGTATACCACTAGATGCGAAATATTTTTTAGTTAATATAATTAATGCTAAAAGCATATATAGAACAAAAATACCAAAATAAATAAAATATAATGGTCCATATATTAACTGTCTATTATCTGGTAAAAAATTAACCGAAGAGATTACTTTATTGGTGAAGAGAGTAAGCCAAAATAAAAGAATTATTGGTGTAAGTATAATAATCCTAATATAAATTTTTGATAATAATTTGTTAGCGGTAAAAGCAAAAGAAAATAACAGTAAATTTACTGCCACTGATATTCCGGCAAAATGTAATACTTTAGACCAAACTAGTATTCTATTAAAGTTAATTGGGTCTTTAGCATACATCCACATCCCAAATGCCCAGACTGCTAGAAACATTGAGAAGAGACCATAATAAAAATTTGCGTTATTCTTGGTATTACGCAAAAAAATAATTAAACCGAGACCTATAGACGCTATACTAACTGATAGTAATAATACATTTATTAACATAACCCCTCAAATATGCAAAATCCCCCAAGATATGTAGCTCTATTTCTAGTGTACTACTCTCTTGGGGGATCGGTCAAGTTAAAATCACTCACTTACTTGTTGCATCCTACTACCCACGCCTGTTTGGCGTAGGTTAACTCATACCGGACATCCTTGAAGCCGGTGTTGGCGAGAATTTCCTGGATTTTCTCGATTGGAGGGTAATGAAAGCGCTTGATTGTTGCGCATTCCTTAAGCCACCGTGAAAATCTCACCATTGCAAGTCCGTTTCTCATAAGGCGAAAAAACATCCCGCCGAAGAGAATTTCCCTCCATGAGTCAGTCATAATCCTAGTAAAGTCAGGATCTGGGACATTAGAGGAAAAGACAAATCTTCCACCGGGTTTTAACGCCCGATGAATTTCAGAGAAAACACGAAGGTATGCTTCATCGGTCCACTGAGTACCGTTGTAGTATTCCGCATACGATAAACAGAGTCCAGAGATGATGCCATCGTAATAGTCTGGGTCTAAACCCATTGGGTGACAGATATCGCCAACCCCGAAGACTATTGCCTGAGAACTCGGTGTGGGAATCATCAATCTAGTGTTGCTCAGGAAGATCTCTTGATTTCCTGCATTAACGTCGAAGCCTGTAATTGAGACCGCACCGTTTGATCTCTCCCAAAGCAACTTGGTAACCTCTCCTGCTCCACAGCCTATGTCGAGCCAATCACCTTTCGGATGTGTGGGTAGCATGGCAGAGAAGACCCTCATCATCTCAACGTAAGGTCGAGCGAAATGTTGATCTTTAAACCACGCTGCTACTCGAGGATCATGCCACAAGTTTCTTTCCATTTTGGCACCTCTCAATGAATTTGCTCCATGGGAGACATGCATACATCATTCCGGGGACTTCGACGACCTTCTGTCCGTCCAGCCATGCTTCAGTATCGAGAGTGTACATCGTAAATCGATGACTTCTCACTTTCGCTACTGCTAGTATTGTCTCTCCGGGCACCAAGAAATCTCGGTTCTTGCTTTTGACTGGGCCAGTTTCGACGACGAGTGGCACGTATGCTTCTTCGTCGCTCGAACCGCCGTTGTGGCTATGGGCGTATGCCACAGCAATTTCGCCAGCCTGCGACAACATCCACCCACCGATAGCAAGCGGAAGAATCGGATAGCCAGGCATATGCCCCTCACACATCTTGGCAGTCACTAGCATAGTGACCATCGCTATGTATGAAACGGCCCCTTCTTCTGTCTGCTGTCTCAATATGACAGCCTTCTGTCCAAAGAAAGCCTGTCTTTTCTCAGGGATGAGCAACTGGAGCTCTGCCTTTGTTAGGGATTGCTCATATGTACACTCATCAGAAATCGGTGGAATGGTCGTTCCAAGAAACTTCTGGAGCCTTTCAACTATTTCTTTCATTTCTTTTCCTCTCCTTTGAATCGGACGTTTGATTCCCACCTTTTGGGTGGGTTGTCGACGTTGATGTATCCCTGAAGTGCACTAAGTGCCGCTTCAACCCACAACTTTTTGAGTTGGTGGTCTCGCGGGCAGTGCTCTCCAAGGTAATTCTGGATTGTTTCGAGTCGCCGTTTGATTTCGGCGACTTCAGAATTGAGCTGTTGCTCTTCATCTTCATTCGCCTCCATCTCAGCGGCTCTCCTTTCTTATATTGTCAAAGATCGTCAACCGCGTCTTCGTAATTGTTCATAATGATTGTAACAAGAACGAAGTCGACAGTAAACGTACTGTATTACCATATCTGAGCTAAAATGTCAATGATGAAGCTAGAATAGTTAGTCCTATATTAATAAAAAACATTACTCTATTATAATATTTCCTTTAACAAGTTTTTCATCTTTTCTTAATACTGAAAAGGATAAAATTAAAAACAATTTTTATCAAAAAAGTTGCATAATGCTTTAAAAATTGTTTAATATGTGCTAGAGTATTCTAAAATGATTCATTTTCCAATTTCAATTTTAACTGAATTCATCATAGGGATTTTTGTTTGGTGGGTTGCGGTTTATTTGGTAAGTCAAAACCCATTCAATAAACTTGTGTGGCTGGTTTTTGGCATCTCTGTGTGCATAAGTCTTTACTTCACGGGGGACATATTTTTTTATGCCGCCGAATCGACTCACCATTTTACTGCTTTGGCTGTTGTTATGAAATGGGTTGTTTGGACAATCTACTTGCCAACAGCTCTTCTTTATCACGCCAGTCTTTTAATTAGAAAAAAAGTTAGCGTACTGCAAAGAATGTCTATCTATATGGCTTATCTCTTAGTATTTTCCGCAATTTTTATAGAAACTTTTACCAATCTATCTCGAAAATATGACTTAATTAGTTCCTCTGCTTTTAATGGAGATATGACCACTGCTACTGCGAAATATTTTTGGGTAATTCTAGTTCTCATTACATCAGTCTCTCTGGGAACTTTGTATAATTTATATCTTTCTTTAAAAGAACAGAGTAAGTATTCAAAGGATTGGTACAAGTTTTTTTGGCCTCTTTTAGGCACTCTCTCAGTAACGGTGGCTGGGCCAATAGCGGTTCTGGGTTATTACAATATTATTCCGCACATGCCCTTAGTCCCAACTTTGGCCTTTGCACTTTTGGTTATCTCTTTAGTCTACTCAATGGCTCGCTACAATTTATTTTTAAATGAAACTAAAACAGTTTTTGGAAAAAACTTTTTATACTCCAGCATTGCGATTTTTTTCATAATCATGTTTCTTTTTACGATTTTGTTAATTTCAAAAACAAGTTACAACTCAGTTTCCAGTCTGATCTTTCCGTTCCTATTAATTTATTTTATAGTCGCAAGTCATCCAGCTTATAATTGGATTTATACCTTTGTTGAAGATGCAATATATAACTCATCTTCAGGTTTATCTGTGGTTAATGATGAAGAGGTAAATTTTGCAGTTGTAAATTTTAATAATCCCGAAAGGCTGGCAAATAGTACTTTGTTTCGATTAAACCTCGTTGAGCGATCAGGCAAAGAAAAATTAAAGGTAGACGCTCTAAAACAAGCTATTCGCGATGCAATTGAATATTTTAAGCCTGAAGATGATAATCTGCATCGTAGAACAAAACTAAGTTTAAAGTATCATCTATTGAAAATGCTCGCTTTTGACCAAGCCGAAGAGGGTCAAATTCTTTGGGAGCTTGGGTTTGAAGAGTATCCAGTAAAACTCATGCGAATGGAAAGAAGAGAAAGACCACCAAAGTTTAGAGACTTCTCTCCTGCAGATTATCACTATACTTCAAGAAATGCATTTCTTGCCTTAAAACGTGAAGCAATCCATGATATTACCTGGCGAATAAGCTATATGGAAAAACTAGCCAAAAGAAAAGTTTTCTAAACACATAAATCTCAAAAAATCATACAAATTATGAAAAATAGCCCTATTTAGGACTATTTTTCATGTATTAATGATTTATTAAGAAACTATTAATACAAAGCTTTATTTCTATAATAAAATAGCCAGAGAAATATTTAAAAGTACTTAACAAGAACCTATGAGGTATGGATAAAGAATTTTTGATGGAGTATAAATTTAGGTTAAATCGATCTAAAAAATAAAGACCAATTTGACTTTATTTGCTTAATAGCATATTCCTAATATAAGAATTGAAAAAAAGGACAACATGAGCAAACTCGCAATCTTAGGTGGTGAACCTGTTCGCAAAAAGCCATTTCCAATTTGGCCACATGCGACTGAGAGAGAAAAAACAAACTTAAAAAAGGTAATAGATTCTAATGGGTGGGGCTTTTTTAGAACCGACTTGATCAAAGAATTTGGTGAAAAATTTGCCTATTATCATGGTGCCAAATATGGGGTACCATGTTCTAACGCCACGGCTGCCCTGCAACTCCAGCTAATGTCGTTAGGGATAGGAAGAGGTGATGAGGTTATCACTACAATTTACACTTGTATTTCAACCGTAACAGCGATAACGAGTGTTGGAGCCGTGCCGGTTTTTGTGGACATAAATGATTCTGATTACTGTATGAATGTTAATGAAATTGAACGGAAAATAACATCAAGAACTAAAGCCTTAGTGTCTGTTCACCTTTATGGTTCAGTTTGCGATCTTGATCGATTAAATGAGATTGCTAAAAAACATAACCTTTATTTGATTGAAGACGCGGCTCAAGTCCCTGGGTCCTTCTATGGTAATAAAGGCGTTGGCACTTTGGGCGTAAGTGGTTCCTTTAGTTTCCAAGAGGGGAAAGTAATGACATCCGCAGAAGGTGGAATTATTATAACAGATAGAAGAGAGATGTATGAACTTGCACAATCTTATTTAAATTGCGGTCGCGTAAAAGAGGGTGACTCAGTAAGACGAGTAATGGGGAATAATTACAGGATGACTGCTTTTCAGGCTGCAATATTGCTGGGTCAGTTGGAGCTTCTCGCGGAAAGAACAAGAAGAAGACAAGAAAACGCAGACTACCTAAATAGTAAACTTGCTTCTATAGATAATATCGAGGTGATGAAAAGAAATCCAAAAGTTACGAGGCAAGCTTATTACATTTATGTTTTCAAGTTTAAGGGCGATAAATTAGGAATAAGCAGAGAAACTTTTATAAAAGCACTGGAAGCTGAAGGGATTGAAATAAAGAAGATATTTTTACCTCTTTACAAAGATTCACTTTTCAATCTTAATTCTTATGACACGCCCGAAGCGTGGAAATATTATAAAAAGAATCCCCTAAACAATCAAAGCTTTCCGATGGCAGAACAGGCTGGCTCAAGGGAGGGATTGGGAATACGGCAACCAATTCTGTTGGAAGAAAGGGAGGAAATGAATGATATTGTAAATGCGGTTGAAAAAGTAATGTTAAATATAAAATTTTTGCATTGATGAAAATGATAAAAATAGCATTTATTGGTTTTGGCAGAAGGGGTATGTCAATATATGGCTCGCTTGTTGAAAGACGAGGGGTAAAAATTGTCGGAATTTTTGATCCAGTAAAGACTAACAATCCTATTAATTCTGGAGTCAAATTTTTCGATTCAGATGCCAAAGAAATGATTTATTCCACGGAGCCGAATCTTGTTATAATCACTGCTCCCCCGTCAAATCATTTTGAGTACTTATTGTTATGCGAAAGATTGAATGTTCCAGTGATTTGCGAAAAACCAATTGTTACTCAAAAAAAAGATCTTGAAGAATTAAAGCGGTTTAAAATTAAAATATACCCTGCTTATCAACTTGATTACGACCAATATATTAATAAGGCCTTTGAACTGATTGACAAGTCAAAAATTCTTGAAATAGATGCATCACAAAGAGTGCGTGTCCAACAAACTGGATGGAAGGACAGTAAGAGAGTTTCTGGTGGAGGGACATTAATTGACAATGCATCTCATTTTATAAATATAGCTATAAGCAAATTTGGATTGCCAAAGCGAGCTTTTTCTTCACTTAGCTTTATTGAAAATAATATAGAGCAGAGTTGTGATGTGATCTTGTACTACGATGCATTTTCCTTTAAAATCCATTCTGACTGGATTTCGGCTGTGGGTAAGGAAAATAGGGTAAAGATACTAACCGAAGACAAAGATATCGATTTTTATGAAACAGATTCATTTTCTAATCTAACCTCACGGAATTCTGAAAGCAAAGTCGGATGGACAAAGCAAACGAGTGTTAACTATTTTATCTCAAAGGGGCAGGAAAGAAATTTAAAATTAGATCCTTTTGGACAAAAAGCCAATCAAAGAGCTTTGGATAGTATGATCAGCTTAATTTTGAGCGATCTAGAAAATGAAGATCGTGGTTTTGCAAGACTGAAACTTAATAATGCCATACAAACTGGTGAAATTATTGATAAGCTTTATTCAAATCAAGACAAGATGGTTAATATATGAGGCCGAAATTCAAGAGAATTATTCTGATAGTGTTAGATGGATGTGGAGTA
>JAMCZZ010000045.1 GCA_023484645.1 Patescibacteria group bacterium | reverse complement strand
ATATTGGACTTTACTCCATTGTTTTTTAAAAGCCGCAGAATCGCAAATAAATGCTCCATTTGACTATGAACACCGCCGTTACTAACCAATCCAGCCAGATGGATAGAGTTTCCGCTTTCTTTAGTCGTATTTATTATTTTTAAAATTTTTTGATTTTTATAAAAACCGCCATCAATAATATCCTTGTCGATCAATGAAAGCTCTTGGTTTATTAACTTGCCACTGCCAATTGACGTATGACCAACTTCAGATGAGCCGATAGATCCCCATGGAAGTCCGACGTTCTCGCCAAAAGAGTTGAGTAAGGTGTGCGAATAATTATTCCATAAATAATCAAAATTTGGAGTCTTTGCGGCAAATATAGCATTACCCTTTTTAACTGGACTGTAACCCCAGCCATCCATAATAACTAATATAACTTTTGGATTATGCATATGTATTTCCTTCTTTATACTTATTATATTACTTTATATTTATCTCTAATAAAAGTCGGAGTAATTACCAAACCGTTTCAATGTCTAAATCTTAATTCCTAATGTCAAATAAAATGCTCAATGATTAAATGTTTGAAATATTTGGAATTTAGATTTTTGTTTGTCATTTGTAATTCGGAGTTTAAAATTTTTGTGGTGTTCTTTTTTTGTTCGGCCTGTCCTGAGCAAAGTCGAAGGATTTCTGCTACAATTTTTATATGGAGAATTTATTTCAAAGTGAAATTCAATATCCACTTGCCGAAAAGTTGCGCCCCTTTGATTTGGATGGTTTTGCCGGACAAGAGCATATTTTAGGCAAGGGTAAACTTTTACGTAGAATTATTGAGTCCGATCGAATAATCCCAATGATTTTCTGGGGGCCGCCCGGCTGCGGAAAGACAACCCTAGCCAAAATTATCGCTCAAAAATCGAAGTCAAATTTTGTTTTCTTTTCTGCAGTCACAGGTGGAGTAGGGGATGCCCGCAAGATTATCGAGCAAGCGAAAAATGACCTGCTTCTTTATCAAAAGCGGACTATTCTATTTGTCGATGAGATCCATCGTTTCAATAAATCTCAGCAGGATGCTTTTCTGCCTCATGTTGAAAATGGAACAATTATACTGCTTGGCGCAACGACAGAAAATCCTTCATTTGAAATTAACGCTCCGCTCTTGTCCCGAGCTAGAGTTTTTCATTTTAGAGAATTAAGCAGTTCTGATGTTAAGAAATTAATTAAAAAAGCACTCAAAGAAATAAATAAAAGCCCAGAGGAATATTTTCCTAGGATATTTAAAGGTAAACAAATTGAAATAAACATCACAGAAAAATCGCTTGAAGAGATCGCCCAACTATGTGAAGGAGACGCAAGAGATGCTTATAATGTGCTAGAAGTGGCTATTATTGCTGCTAAAGTGAAAGATGGTAAAATCTTGATCAATGAAAAACTGGCAGAAGAGGCCATACAGCAAAAATTCGTTAGATATGACAAAGGGGCCGATGGGCACTATGACGCGATTTCTGCCTTACACAAATCACTTAGGGCTTCTGACGTCAATGCAGGATTGCACTATACAGCCAGAATGCTTGAAGCAGGTGAAGATCCGTTATACATTATACGGAGACTTGTACGTTTTGCCGCAGAAGATATCGGTATGGCCGACCCCCAAGCATTAATTTTAGCCGTGTCCGTACAACAGGCAGTTCATTTCGTTGGAATGCCTGAATCAAATGTGATAATCGCCGAATTGGTTATTTATTTAGCAAAAGCACCAAAATCGCGGGCAGTCGATGATGCTTACACTGCAGCAAAAAATGATGTGGCAAACAAGCGCTTAGATCCAATTCCTTTAGACATTAGAAACGCTCCTACAAAATTAATGAGAGATTTTGGTTTTGGTAAAGGATATGAAATGTACGGAATTAAGTCTCACCTGCCAGAGAATTTGGAAAATAAGAAATATTGGGAAGAACAACACTGATCTTTTACACAGATTTTGAGACACAGATAGACTCTAATAAAAACAATGATGAGCCCGCCGCACTAATGTGCAACGGGCTCACGGTTTCTCTCAGCCACCACAATCGTACATCGCCCAACCCGCTATTGCGAAAAACCCAGATATGATGGTTTGAAGCACCATATAATACGGTTTCAGAATCTGAGCGACCGCATCTTGGGTCATTTGGTTGATCAGTAGCGGCGATACTAATACGCCCGCAATTATTGCCAAAACAACAAATGCGACTGTCAGTTTCTTGTTGTCTCCAGAACAACTTTGGGATCCCCAGGCAAGAAAAACCAGGATGAACGCGATCGCAGATTGAAGAGCCATGCCGTAGATACCAAAGATTTGATCGAGCTCAAAATTAAGCTGATGCAAGAGCTCGAGAATCAATGGAGCAACAAATATGCCCGCCACCAGTAACGATATTGTCGAGCCAGTAAGCTTTTTCGAATTCATCATTTCACCTCCTTAGTTGGAAAGAATCGTTCAGAAAGCTTGTATGTGTTATATCATATTATCGCTTATGTGTCAACAGCAAAAACACGGTTTTTAGGCCGTGCTTTGCTTAACTAAATAGTTGGTCTAGTCTATCAAGGATCTAAGAATAAGTTGTTTAACACAATCAACTCACCAAGACTATTATCTCCACCAAATCCGCCTCCATCGGTAGTGTTGCTGACCGCGATTAAACCAGCCAGATCTCTTGCGTTAGTCGTTGCGTTTGTAGAAGTAGGAAATAGACCGCTAAGTACAATCAGATCTCCAAGATCATTGCTGCCAGCCAAACCGCTGCCGTTGGTTATATTACTGACTGCAATTAATCCAGCAAGGTTTCTCGCATTGCTAGTGAAAGATGCCCCATTAGTACCGAATAGACCGCTAAGTACAATCAGATCTCCAAGATCATTGCTGCCAGCCAAACCGCCACCGTTGGTAGCGTTATCAACAGCGATTAATCCGGCCAAGCCTCGAGCATTAGAAGATAATTGTGCTTTAGCAGATGATGCTCCAAAAGAAATTACAACTACAAATAATGCGACAGCAATAACTGCAATTTTTACGCTAAATCTATCCGCTACTTGTTTTATTGTTTTCATATTTTTAACACCTCCTTCCATTTGTCTTCAAACTACCAAAATAGCTGACGGCATTCTGTGACAATTTTGCTATAATTGAATGCCAAAATAGCAAGATTTTTAAAAATTTTGAGGACAAATCCTTAATCAAAAATGGTTCACCCATGGTTATGGTTTACACTAAATTCAGCACTTTTTTGTGCTTTTTGTAAAGAGTTATTAGCAAGCCTAAAATACTGAATTAAGAAAATTATTTTATTAAGTTAGAGTCTTTTTCAATATTAATTGCCCCATCAGGGCAGAAGTTCCTGCAATTGCCGCAAGCAATACATTTTTCAAGATCGACTTTCGGTATTGGCGTAGCATATAACCCTAAGTCTTCACTAAAGGATAGTGCTCCCACTGGGCACTTTAAGATACAAATCCCACAACCTTTGCAACGTCCGGGAAATATCTGACCGGTTTTATTGTAGCCTTTAAAGATAACTGCTTTGTGTTTTGTCCTATAAATTGCTTTAGTGAATTTACTTTTCTCAAAAATTGTTTCGCGTCCGAACAACAGTGCTTCTTTATTAATATTTTTTATTTCCTCAGTTTTAAATTTCTTGCCGAGCACTTTTAACACAAGCTGCCAAATATTTTTTTCAGGAATATCTAAAAGTTTTGTAAGAGCGCCCAATACTATTATATTAAAGGACTTTGGACTAAATTGTTCATTGGCAATTTTAGTTGCAGGCAAACCTAAAAGATGGACTGAAGTTTTGGGCAGATCTTTTTCAGAAATAGTAGAGCTATCAAAAATAACTTTGGTATTAGGAGAAACATATCTTTCAATTACCTTAATTGCTCTGGATTGCAAAATAATTGCATAATCAGCTATATCAAATTTTGGATAACGCAGTTTTTGATTTGAAATTGTAATATGAGCGACAGAAGGCGTACCCCGCTGCTCAACACCAAAAACCGGCATATATGCAGCTTCAAAACCCACGTCAACAGCTGCTTCAATTAGAATTTTAGCAATAGTTTGAATGCCTTGGCCTCCCTCTCCGGAAATAGTAATATTAACTTTTTTTCCGCCAAAGGCGGATTTCGTTTCACTCAACATTTTTCTCCTTTTGTACTAGAACCTCGCCCAAAGGATAATATTCTTCCATATCTCCGAGTTTAGAAAAACTTTGTTTTGCATTCATTTTCCAGTTTGTAGGACAAATCGAGAGTACTTCAATAAAAGAAAAAGAGTTATTTTTTGTTTGATTTTCTAGAGCCTTTTTTAAAGCATTTTTTAAAGCAATGGGCTTAGATATAGAAACTCGAGAAACATATGCTTTTTTATTTGCTATTTGTCTAACTAGTTCAGGCCCCTTGAATCCATCGCCAAATTCAACAGGCTTTCCATGTGGAGAAGTCACAGTCACTTCTCCGGGACGAGTCGTAGGAGCCATCTGTCCGCCAGTCATACCATACAAAGAATTATTAACTAAGATCACTGTGATTGGATCATTCCGAAAGGCTGCATGTAGAAGAGATTGTAAGCCGATTGCATACCCTCCGCCATCCCCCATATAGGCAACGGCGATTCTTTTAGGCTTCATCATTTTATATCCAACCATCACGGGAGTGGTTCGGCCATGGTGAGTTTGAATCGTGTCCACATCAAAAAAGTTCCAGGCCAAAAGAGAGCACCCAATATCTATTCCAAAAGTTGTTTTATCTTGAATCTTCAGTTCATCAACTGCATATCCAAGTTGTTTTAGCGTAATGCCATGACCGCAACCGGGGCAAAAAAGATGCGGTTTTGTTTTACTACGCCAGCAAATTGGCATTATATTTTCCATATAAAGATCCTAAGAAGTTAAGAAACGATTATTTTTTGAACGATTTCTTCTGCTGAAAAACTTTCCGCTGGCTTAGGTATTTCCACAATAGGAGTTTTAATTCCAGAGGTTTCATATTTAACGATTCGTGAAAGCTGATTCAAGGAAGACTCAATCACATAAACTTTTTTTACCCGAGAGACTGCTTTTTGCAGTTGCTTTTTTGCAATAGGATGAATTGTAATTGGTCTGAATAAACCAATCTTTCTTTTTTTATTACGAAGAATATCGACAGCGTCCTTTACAGCATCGGCAACTGAACCATGAGCAATAATTAATTCATTTGCATCCGCTAATTTATACGGCTCAAATTCTTCAATTTTTACTCCAGCTGCTTTCCATTCTTCGATATTAACTTTCAATTTCTGGCCAAATGACTCTTCTGAACTGTAGCAGTTGCGTAAAAAAGTCGGAGTTTCTCCTTCTTTTAATAAGGGGGAGCTGTTAACAGAATTTATTGGTTTAGTTAAATTCGCTTTCATTCGCATTTTTGCAAGATGACCGTCACCCAGAACAAAGGTGGGGAATTGGTATTTCCATGCAACTGAAAATGCTTTAATTGTCAGCGTATACATCTCTTCCACCGTTGAAGCAGAATAAACAAAACGCAATCCATCACCGTTTCCTCCAAATGCGGAAAGATTAACTTCCTGTTGGGAAAAATTGACTGTTCCAGTAGATGGTCCGCCTCGCTGCATAACGATGCAAACAAATGGCAGACGTAAGTTTTCTGCCATTGAAAGAGGATCCTGCATTAAAGTATTGCCGGGTCCCGCCGTGGCTGTAAATGCTTTGGTGCCTGCTAACAGAGCGCCGCAAACTGCAAAACCAGCCGAAGTCTCATCTTCGGTTTGCAAATATTTTAAAGAATCGTTAGTTTCCGCAGCCGCAATCCAGCCTTGCAATATTTCAGTTGAAGGAGTGATTGGATAGCCAAACATTGCTTTGGCTCCAGCCTCAATAGCGCCTTTTACTGCCGCCTCACAACCAGTTAAAAATTGAATATTTTTCATTTAATCCCTGTTTATATTTTACTCTTCAATAATCCTTACATCAACTATATAAAAGTTGGGATTAGTGGCAATTATCGGGTTAAAGTCAATTTCTTTAATATTTTTATAACGATCGGCAAATTTAGCAGCATTCACAATAATTTCGGATAGTTTGTCTAAATCATATTTAAATTGTCCGCGAGCCCCCGCTAAAATTTTGCCTACCTTCGTCTCTTTTATCATTTCCAGCGCAATATTTTTAGATAAAGGCGATACCCGATAAGAAAAATCCTCGTCTATTTGCGAGTAAATACCTCCGGTACCAAACGCAACAAGAGTGCCAATATTAGGATCTTTTTTAATACCTAAAAATATCTCTACTTTACCCTTGATCATTTTACCAACTATGACCGGCGATCCTAATTCATGGTAAGCTTTTTCTAATTCCGTTTCGTTTTTAATATCTAGTTTCACACTTCCGCTATCTGTTTTATGAATAATTTCAGGATTAGCAGTTTTAAGTACAACTGGGTATTTAATTCTGTCAGCTATTTTTTTCAAATCTTTGAAAGTTTCAACTCTTTGGTAGTCTAAGAAGGGAAGGCTAAATTTTCTCATTAGCTTATCTTGCTGATTTTCGCTAAAAAGATCTTCACTCTCTTTTGTAGGTAGAAGTTGAGAATTGGCTTTACTAAAAGAAACTAGCGCGCTTAACGCCGTAACAGCTTTATCGGGATTGGAGTAGCAGGGCTTACCTGATTTTTCAATAATTTTTCTTCCGTCATTTAAATTATCTCCTCCGATAAAAGCCGAAACAATAGGTTTTTTTGAAGAAAAGTTAGCAATCACGGAAGCAATTGCCACAACGTCCGTGGATGATTGGGGCGTCAAAAGCACTATAACCCCATCAACTTTTGAGTCTCCTTCGACTATATTTAAAGCTTTCTTGTAATCACCTTCGGTAGCATCCCCCAATAAATCGACAGGGTTTTTAGTATTTGCACATGGCCTGCAATTCTTCTCTAATGAATCAGTCGATTTTGCAGAAAGTTTTGCCAACTTTAAATTTTTTACATATATTTCATCGGTCGTTACAATTGCCGGGCCTCCGGCATTGGTTATAATTACGACATTATTACTTTCAATTTTTCGGTAATTGGAAAAAAGCCGACAAAGAACAAAAACTTCAGATAGGTTTGAAGCCACAATTACACCGGCTTGTTTTAAATATGTCTCAATTGCCAAATATGAAGAAATAATCGAACCGGTATGTGAAGAAGCAGCTTTTGCTCCAGAACTTGTTTTTCCGCCAAATAGAACGACTGTTGGCTTTAATTTTGAATATTTAGTCAACAATTTCGTCAGCTCTTTCGTAACTTTTAGCTGTTCCATGTACACAATAATAACCTTAGTATCTGGATCGTTGTACAAATATTGAAAAACAGATTCAGCTTTAATTTGGGCCTCGTTTCCCATCGAAAAGATTTTATTAAATCCTTGCTCTGCACTGCATGACCAGTCGATTAAAGCAGAAATCATCGCTCCAGATTGAGAAATTAAAGAAATATTCCCTTTTTTAGGCATAAGATGCGCAAAAGAAGCATTTAAATTCCTGTCTGTATCGATAAGCCCAAGACAATTCGGCCCCAATAAAGTAATGCCTGCATCATCGCAAATCTTTACCATTTCATTCTGCAGTTTTTCGCCTTCACTTCCCATTTCAGCAAATCCAGCACTTATGACAATTACAGCTTTAACTTTGTTCTCCGCGCACTGTTTTAAAACAGGGAGAACAAATTCAGAAGGTATCACTATGATTGCCAAATCTACTGGATTACTAATTGAGTTAATATCTGGATAAACTTTTAATCCTAAAATTTGGCTCGCTTTTGGATTAACTGGGTATATTTTGCCTTTATATCCGCCAGAAATTAAATTATTTAAAATCTGGTGGCCAATTTTATCCCGATGCGATGAAGCGCCTACAACTGCTATCGCTTTAGCCTTTAGGAGCTTTTCAATTTTTTTCATTACTAGTTTCCTTTATTAACATAGCCACGAAACATTTTATTAAGATATTAAGCTTTGGCCAGAAAATCCACTCTGTATCGGTAAGTCAAGCAGCTCTAAAATAGTAGGAGCAACATCTATTAAGTGCTTCCTCTTTGTAACAATATCATACATCAGTTCAGATTCAATACTGGCATTTCCGGATTTTTTACGATTTCCGAAAAATTGAAAGTAATAAT
>JAMCZZ010000008.1 GCA_023484645.1 Patescibacteria group bacterium | reverse complement strand
ATTTTCTAGTTAAAAAAAGTTTTTTCAAATCCTCCAACCATCAAACGCTTCTGCCAAAGTTCACCCATCGAGATTCTTAAAAATACATCAATGTCCAAAGCATCGTGATGAGTAATGAAAGGATTGGCGTCCGCTCCTCCAGCTGTGTTTTCCAAAGCTGGTGTCTCGACTTCCAAAAAACCTTTTTTAACTAGAAAATCTCTGGTCGCTTGCCAAAATTTTGCTTTTTTAATAAATAATTCCCTGGCTTCTGGACTGATAGCAAATTCCAAATATCTTTTTCTAAAACGTGTTTCTTCGTCTTGTAAGCCATGTCGTTTCTCCGGCAGTGGCCTTAATGCTTTTGATAGAATCCGAAGACTTGAGGCTAAAACAGAAATTTCGCCTGCTTGAGTCACAAAAACTGCTCCCTGAATTTCTACAAAATCACCGAGATCGAGAAAAGAAACCAAATCAAAATCTTCACCTAGAGAATCAGCTTTTAATACGGCTTGAATTTTCCCCGACCCATCGGCAATGTCAGCAAAAACAAGCTTTCCATGTCCACGAAGGGCCATCAATCGCCCTGCTACAATAACTTTTTTTTCAGAAGCGATTAACTCTTTTTGTTTGGCTAGGATTTCATGGCAAGCATAATCTTTTTTTGATTTTGAAGGATAAGGATTCAAGCCGAGATTTTCTATTTCTGCTAGCTTCTTTTTTCTCGCTTCGATTAGGTCTTTTTCTGTTGCACCAATATTATTCATAATATTCTCCCATAGCGAAATATTTAACAAACAGTTTCGATTAAACTATAGCACAAATTAAGCACAATACAAATTGTGCTTAATTGAAAAATCTATAATTTAATTTATTTTCTATTCGATGCTTAAAATCTTATAGTTAGTCTCGCCAACCGGAGCAAGAACAGAAACAGTATCACCTTTTTTGTGGCCAAAAAGAGCAGAGCCGATAGGTGAATCAATGGAAATTCGTCCATTAACAGGATCAGATTCGTCCGAGCCAACTATTTCGAATTCCATTTTGTCACCACTAGAGTTTACGATGACTTTGCAGCCTGCACAAACAGTCAAGCTCTCACCTTTAGGTTTTGAAATCACGGTAGCATTTTTGATCTTTTGCTCTATATCTAAAGCTTTGCCATATAAAAATGCTTGCTCGTTTTTAGCTTCGTGATACTCGGCGTTTTCAGAAAGATCCCCCAGGTCTTTTGCATCCTTAATCCTTACTGCCACTTCTTTGAGTTTAACGTTTTTTAGTTCGTCCAACTCTCTCTTTAATTTTTCCAATCCCTCAGGGGTTATAATGTTGCTCATATCTTACCTTTAGAAAACAAAACACAACCAAGAAATAAATCTGTTGTGCAAAATATTTAATTACAAATGAATTATAGCGAATATTATATTATTTAACAAGCCTTGTCAAGAATCAAAGCTCCCAAAGCAGGAAAAATACACTTGTTACCTTACCTCGTATAATAGTAATTCAAAATTTCGCGTGCAATAGGCGCTGCAATTTCATGTCCGCCACCACCGCCTTCAATCATTGAGATAATAGCAATCTCAGGGTTTTCGTATGGAGCAAATCCAGCAGAAGCCAAAACAATTTTTTGATTATTTTGAAACTGGGCGGTCCCCGTCTTTCCCGCCACACTGACAGGTAATCCTTGCATGTTCCTAGCCGATCCTTCTGTGATTGTCATTCTCATTCCTTCCTGGACCGTTTTAATAACGCTTTGGCCAATAAAGTTTTCCCTCTCAATTCTAGGATTAAATTCTTTAATTACATTGCCATTTGAATCAGAAATCTTCTTCACCAGTTGAGGCTGTAAAAGCTTACCGCCATTGGCAATAGCAGCAGTGGCTCGCAACATCTGAATCGGTGTGACCAAAAGATCACCTTGGCCAATTGAAACGTGGTAAGTATCCCCTATATACCAGGGTTCGCCATTATTTTTTTTCTTCCACTCTGGATTAGGTAGAAAGCCAGAAGATTCACCTGGTAAGTCTATTCCTGTCTCCTCCCCTAAACCGAACAACCTCCAGTATTTATTAATATTATCGATGCCAATGCCTTTGATTTTATCAAAGCCACCACCAAGGGCATAAAAGAAGATGTTGTTTGATTCTGCAATCGCCCGTTCAACGTTTGTCGTTCCAGTGTGGTATTTCCAGTCAGGAAATGTGTAGTCGCCGATTTTTATCGTCTCGGGAGTCTCGATAGAAGTATCAGATGTAATCGCTTTTTCTGATAATCCAGCAGAAGCCAAAACAATTTTTGAGATAGAACCGGGCGGATAAGTACCAGCAATAGCTCGGTTCAGCATTGGGTTACTCTGATCGTTGATTAATTTTTGGTAATCAACATTTGAGATTTTTGTAGCAAACAAATTGTTGTCATAATATGGCGTTGAAACCATAGCCAAAATTCCTCCGGTGTTAACGTCCATAACCGCCACAACACCGGCATTTATACTATCATCTCCAGTAAACTTTTTGGCTTCGTTTATACCTGTATCAAGCGCCTTTACTGCCGCCTCTTGCAGACCCCTGTCTAAATACAAAGAGACATTACTACCAGGTATCGGCTCCTGATTTCCCTCTTGAACCAATACTCGCACCACATTACCTTTAGAATCTTTTTCAATCTGCTCAATCCCATGTTTGCCCTTAAGATAATCCTCGTACATCGCTTCAAGTCCTGTTTTACCAATTCGATCAGAGAGAAAAGAATCAGGCTTCTTCTTCAGATCTTCTTTAGAAATTTTTCCTGTATAACCAAGGAGATGACTGAGCCCAGGAATAGTCGCGTATTCACGAGCCGATTTTTGCGCCACTTCAATTCCAGGAATACCGGCAATCTTTTTTTCCAATATCAAAGCATCGTCATGAGGAACATTTTCCTGGAGGAGTACTTCATCCAAAGACAAAAGTCCGTTTTCCTCAGCTTGATTTTGAAGATCTTGGGCCGGAATAGAGGTGATTTTAGATATTTTATTATAAACTTCTTCCCTGTCCACCTTCTTCTTGGGCAGATCGGATGGATAAAGTACAAGTGCGAAGTCCGCTTTGTTCCGAGCAAGCCAAACACCATTTTTGTCCGTAATAACCCCCCTGGAAGCTTCTGTCACTCTAGGTCTAATCCTATTTCCCTCAGCCAGGCTTTGATTTGACTGACCCTCTACAATCTGAAGTATAAATAGCCGAGAAATCAAAATACAAAAAATTATAATCAAAAATGCTTTTACTCCCAAAACAGAGAAAGTGGCATCCTTCTCCTCTACTTTGCCTATCGGCTCCATTGTAACATCAGAGTAAGAAAAGTCGGATTCTTCCTTCTTATTCACTACTCTCTTGGCGTTGTCACCTGATAAATTGTAAAAGTTGCCGAATATATCCATTAAAATTTAACCTCGTTTCTCTTATATTTCTTCAACATTTTCTTGGCAAATAAAAATATTAAAATCCCGAAGAAAGAGTTCAAAAAAACAAAATAGGCAAGAGCCAAGAGTCCCTGATTGTTCCACTCCCTCGAATAAGCCAGAAGTAGAAATTGGAAGATGAAATTAGATAATAAAAAGATAGAGGAGACAAAAAGAATTGAGGAGTTAGGGAAAAAGTTTTTTCTTAAATAAAAAATAACACTAGGAATAATAAAAAATGAAATAAAAATGAGCCAAACAGGGACAGAGGAGAAAATTGAGAAAAGAAATATTGATGAAGTCGCCAGAATCAAGAAATTAGCAAATTCGCCAAGGAAAGAGTAGATAAGGATAATAGAGTAAAGCGATAAAATAGTAGCACCAAATATTGAAAATTGGCTAAAAAAAGAAACGTCAAGAAGGGTGAGAATAAAAGGAACTATAATTAAGATTATTTTGAAAAGAAATTTCATTTTAAAACAAAAACTAATTCGAGCTTGGACAAGTCAGCTATTGGCTCCACCGAGATATTTTTAAAAACATCGGAAGAAGCTGACTGAACTTTACCTGCCTTGCCAATTAAGATTCCTGGCTTTAACTCCCCATCAAGACCTGAAGTCATGATATTTTCTCCTCGTTCAGAAACCACATCTTGAGTTATATTTTCAAGAACTAGTCCCGATATTCCACCCCTTAAGACCCCCTTGGAACGACTGTTTTGAAGCATTGCCAAAATGATCGAATCTTTGCTTGTAATTAATGTTACTTTCGATTCAGTACTGTAAACAGTTGAGACCTGACCGATCAAGACTCCTCCCGAAACGACTGCCATGTTGTTCTTGATCCCATCTTTTTCACCCTTGTCTATCAAGACGAAATCAAAAAAACTGCTTGGATCTCGGCTGATAATCTTGGAGGGGATGAGACTTTTGTCTTTATTGTCAGCTGCGAACCCCAATTCCTTTTTTAACAGTTCATTTTCATGCTTTAATTCGACAATATCGCTATCTCTCACCTCAAATTCAGAAATTTTTTGGCTTAACTCAGCGTTCTGTCTCCTCAAATCACTAATTTGATAAAAAAAAGAGAGAGATCTTTTTGTTCTACTCCCAAATTCTGAGAGAAACTCTGCCGGTTTCTTTGCCACCATAATCACAAATTTTGACGATGCTTGTTTGGCAGAAGGGAAAGCAAGCAAAACAAAAAGTATTGCTATACAAAAGATTAATAAAATCCTATATTTTTTCATAATCTATCTTGAAAACTCTTTTGGAAGAAGAACCCCTGAAAGTAGATCTAAATCTTCGAGCACAATACCCGTTCCCCTCGCGACACAGGTAAGTGGATCATCGGCAATATGGACTTGTGTGCCTGTTTCCTGCGATATCCTGTGATCCAACCCTTTAATTAAGGCACCGCCCCCAGCAAGAATTATTCCTTTGTCCATAATATCCGCCAAAAGCTCAGGTGGGGTCTCTTCCATAGTATTGCGAATACTCTCCATAATGGCGTTGACTGATTTTTTCATTGCCTCCCGGATCTGAGTGTCGTTAACAATAATTTCTTTGGGCAAACCAGTAACAAGATCTCTTCCTCGCATCGGTGTTTCTAATTTCTCTCTCATTTCCATAACTGAACCGATTTTGATTTTTATATCCAATTTTACCAAGACCTAGAGTAGTAAATTAAATTTATCCCTAGCATATTGAATGATATCCTCATTCATCTCATCTCCAGCAATACGTAAGCTTCGAGAAGCGACCACGCCTCCGAGCGAAATTACCGCCACCTCCGTTGTTCCTCCACCAATATCTACAACCATGTTGCCCGAGGCCTCTTGTATCGGCAATCTAGCTCCGATAGCAGCAGCAATTGGCTCTTCAATCAAATAAACTTCCCGCGCTCCGGCATTAATCGCCCCCTCTTCTACCGCCCTACGCTCAACCTCTGTCACACTGTGCGGAATTCCTATTACTACTCTAGGTCTTGGTAAAATTGTAAACTTTTCTCTGTGAACACGATCAAAAAAATATCTAAGCATTTGTTCTGTTACTTCAAAATCAGAAATTACACCGTCGACTAAAGGTCTCTTAGCGACTATATGAGCCGGAGTTCGTCCGACCATCCGTTTTGCTTCCTCTCCAATGGCTAGAATTTCCTTTGTTCTTTTGTTTATGGCCACGACAGAGGGCTCTTTTATGGCGATTCCCCTTCCTTTTACATAAACTAAAGTATTGGCAGTTCCTAGGTCAATGCCAATATCATGAGAAAATTTATTCAACAATTTATTGAATGGGTTCTTCAAGAAAGATCCTAAAATTAGTTATTGCCCCTTAAGTCTAGTTAAAAAAAGCTTCCTGGTCAAGCCAGTTCAAATTCGAGAACTATTTAATACTTTCTTATAACATTTTAGGTAGTTGCTTGCCATCTTGGTCGAATTAAAATTTTCTTTAGCATGATCATGGCAAAACTTGCGATCAATAGAGGAAATTTTTTTGGTTGCCAAGCACATTTGCGCTAAGTTTTCACAAATGAAACCGTTTTTTTCATCAATCAAAATCTCCGGCACCGATCCTCGCTTCAAAGCTATAACTGGCGTGCCACAAGCAAGAGACTCGATAAAATACAAGCCAAATGGTTCCTCCCATTGAATCGGGGCAATCAGTGCCTTTGCTTTTCCCAATAATTCCAATTTGCCTGGATGGTCCACTTCGCCGACGAATTTTATTTGTTTACCATCAATCAAAGGTTTTACTTTATTTTCGAAATATTGACGATCAACCAAGTCTACCTTCGCCGCCATAATCAATCTTACTCCTGCTTTCTTGGCTACTTCAATCGCTTCTTTTGGACCTTTTTCTGGAGACATTCTGCCCAAGAAAGCAAAGTAATCATTTGGTTTTTTAAATAAATGGAATTTAGTGAAGTCAATTCCATTGTAAACATTCCCGACATAATTTAAGCTTGGCATCGGTCGTTGCTGGCTTAGACTTATACTTATGTAATTTTCTTTTTTCCAGATTTCATAGATTTCCTGTTGCAATGGTATCGACAGAGGACCGTGCAAGGTGGTAACGACCGGTGTGTTTAGCGCTTTACTAAAAGGCAAAAAACGCCAACCGATATGATTATGAATTATGTCATATTTATTTTTCGCCAGGATACTGACGATTTTGCTAATTCCGACAATTTTATAAATTTCCCGGGTATTTGATTCCACACATGAGCGAAGAGGCTTTTCAAAAATGGTCACCAACTTGGCACTAGTTCTTGAATTACCGGTACCAAGAAGGGTAACTTCGTGTCCAAGCTTAACCAATTCTTCTATTAAATTATAAACGACTAGCTCTGTTCCACCGTACTTTACCGGAGGAACAGATTCTTCGAACGGAGAAAGTATCGCGATTTTCATGAATCTCCTTTTTAAGAGCCAATTGTTCTAAAAAGACAGCATACCGTTTTACAATTTCCTCCCAGGTAAAATTTTTATTTATGCGCAGAAGACAATTTTTTGAATAATAGCCTTTGCCTCGATTCAAAACTAAAGATATCTTCTTACTCAAATCTTTGAAATTTCTTGGTTTTACTAAGTGTCCAGTCGAATTATTCTTGATCGTATATTGTAGTCCTCCGGTTTTTGTAGCAACTACCGGCGTTCCACAAGCCATTGCCTCAAGTGGAACAATTCCGAAAGGCTCATAATAAGAAGGAACAACACAAACATCAGCTAAGTTATAATAATAGGAAAGCTCTTTCTGGCTCTTTGGCCCTAGATAAAAGACCTTATTTTCTAGATTCAATTCTTTAATAATCTTCGCTTGGCGCTCTATCTCGCTTTGTTCCAATTCTCTAGCCGATTTTGTTCTGCCTCCGCCAATAATTAATAGCTTTGCTTTAGGATGCTGGCCCAGAACCTCTCTCATCGCATAAAGCAAAGTGCTTATTCCTTTGCGCCATTCAATTCTTCCCACATATAAAATAATCTTTTCTCCCTCGCTTCTCTCTACCTTCTTTTTTCTAAATTTCTGGGGATGAAAATATTTTAGATCTACCCCTATCGGTATCACTGCGATTTTTTCTTTACCTATTTTAAATAGACTTTTTATATATTTTTGTTCAACTGGACTAGAAGCAATTATTATGGAACTTGAATCGGCAATCTTCTTTTCTGACCTCATTCTGATCTGAAAAAAATGATAATCTTGCTTTTGCAATTTATATTTTTTTAAAATATCGTAGCGCATTCTGCCTATTGAATGATGGATATGTGCTTGGGGGATCTTTAGCTTCTTCGCAATTTTGGTTCCCGCTAAACCAGAAAACCAATAGTTTGTATGTATGACATCGTAATACAAATTCTCAGTCTCAATCCTTTTCATAATGTTGTCTCTAAACTGATCAAGTACTTTTAAAAAATTATCCCTGGGCATATATTTTTTCGGTCCAGCCTTTACCCGTATAATTCGCAAGTGATGATTTATCTTTATAACCTCCCTTTTATTCTTTTTGTCCCATCGAGTAAAAACGTCAACATGGAAACCTGCTCGGGCTAATAAAAGTGATAAATTATAAACATAGATATTTTGTCCACCCGCTTCCTTTGAACCTATTTCCGCTAACGGATCAGCGTGGTCTGATATCATTAGAATTCGCATACATTGGTTTTCGTTTAATTCTTATTCGTCAAAACAAGAATCAGTATATTGGTTTAGGCACAGGTTTTTTATTGCCTAAGATATAAAAAAAATCACTTATTAAAAGGATTGAGACTG
>JAMCZZ010000025.1 GCA_023484645.1 Patescibacteria group bacterium | reverse complement strand
GGCTGTCTTATGTTTTTTTATTTTCTCTTCAATTCTTTCTCTCTCTTTAAGCATTAACTTTTTTTGTTTTTCGAGAAAACTAGCTGATAAGTTCATGATTATCTCCTTCCTGTCGCGCCCTAAGCAATAATGTTATTGCTATGCCCGATGCTAAAAATATTACTAAACCAAAAACCTGGCCAAATGATAACTTCCAAATCAAAACCGTTTCATCTCTCCAGAAATCAATAATAAATCTACCTCCAGAATAAAGCAAGACCATCAGGGAAAAGGGTGTTCCAGCAACCAGTTTTTCTTTCTTTAAGAAAACCAAAAGAACAATTAAAAAAATAAATAAACATAAGACAGCCTCATACAACGGAAGAGGAAGACCGTTACGAAAAGAGGTAAGTTCTGTAAATTTTTGGGCACTAGAGTAATCACCCGCCAAAATGTCCCCCAGCCTACCTAAAAATAAGCCAAAAGGGAATCCTGTTGCTAATATGTCAAACCATTCCAAAATCGGCTGCTTTTGAGTTTTTAGAAGAACAAAAAAGGTAAGCCCGCCAAGAATAAATCCGCCATAAGAAACTAAACCGCCTTCCCAAATGAAAAAAATTTGAGAGAAATTACTAAATTGGCTGTGATATAGCAAAAAGTAAGTAATCCTTGCACCAATCACTCCAAACAAAAGGGTGTATATCATATTATCCACAAGAAAAGCATTATCCAGTCCTCTTCTTTTTGCAAGAGAATATGTAATTATGCTTCCCAAAGTGATTCCCAGCACAATTAGGACACCATGAGAGTAAAAATTTAAACTTCCAATTTTAAACAAGACTGGATACATTATAAACTCTTATAAAAAAATACAAAAAATTCTTTTTTAAGTGATAAAAATTCAGCTCTTACCCAGTGATTACCCGAACTATCGCCTACTATAATAATGCCAGATATTAACTCTGCTAAGGATATTATAGCCTGTTATTGACCAATATTGTCAAGGACTGTTAGAATGTAAGAAGCAACAAATAAAAAAGGGAACATATGGTTGATAAATTTGATGATAAAGATAAATTTAATTCTAACTCAGAAGAATTAAATAATTTTGAAGCTGAAGACAATCCAGCTAAAGATTTCCTCTATTTCCTTTTTGATCTTATAAAAACCGGCTTAGTTGTCTTTATTATCGCTTTTTCTTTAAGATACTTTGCTGTCCAACCTTTTGTTGTTGATGGCGAATCTATGATGCCTAATTTTGTTAATAATGAATACATCTTAGCGGAAAAAGTTTCCTATCTGACTGGCGAACCTAAAAGAGGCGATGTCGTAGTATTTCGTTACCCTGGGAATCCTAGCATCAGCTATATTAAAAGAATAATCGGCCTACCTGGAGAGACTGTTACAATTGCTAATAATTCAGTAAAAATAACAAGTAAAGATTATCAGAACGGCACAACGCTAAATGAAAGCTACATTCCGAAAACAACCTTGACATTAATTCCCGATACAGACAGTGGAACGCTTCAAAAAACGTTGGGCAATGACGAGTACTTTGTTTTGGGGGATAACCGCCAGCATTCTTCCGATTCGAGAGAATGGGGAGTATTACCTAGGGCCAATATTATCGGGCGAACATGGCTGACAATTCTGCCGACTGATAAGTTTGGTATTCAAAAACGTGTAGAGTATTCCTACTCATCACTTTCTAGATCTTTTTCGTTTTTGGTTTCGCCCCACCGATAATATATCTATAAATATGGGCGAACCCTCCATTGGGAAAACATCTCTTATTTTATTTTCCAGATATCTTATTTGAGTGTAATGAGGTTTTTCTCTTATATATTTTAATTCAAATATCGGCGGATTAGCTTTTTTTTGTGATAATGATTTAACATTTTGCAACTGAAAGTTTGATTCTTTTGCAAATTCAAGAATCTGATTTAAATCTTCTTGCTCTATTTTTGTTTTACGATTTTTACTCACCTTGATTACTTGGCTAAGAAGCGCGTTTACATTCTCACTATTTTGAGCAGAGATAAACACGACTGGAAGCCACGGTACAAAATTTAACTCAAGTTGAAAATAGTTGAGCATTTCAGACATAAATTCTTGCCTATCTCTTTCGACAAGATCTATTTTATTAACACACAAAATTATGCCCTTGCCGTATTCTTTTGCTTGGCCGAGTATATGAACATCCCCTGCTACAAGACCCTCTTCGGCATTTACCATCAAAACAGCAATATCGCAATTCTGCAAAGCACGGTTCGTTCTCAAAACGCTAAAGCTCTCAATTGAATCCTTGACGATTTTACCTCTTCTTCGAAGACCTGCTGTATCAAAAATCCTAATTTTTCCATCTTTATGGGAAAATACGACATCCAAGACATCTCTTGTCGTGCCTGCCAGAGATGAAACAACAGCTCTTTTTTCGCCCATAATTGAGTTTAAAAGAGTAGATTTACCCACATTTGGGCGGCCGATTATAGCTAACTTGATTATGTCTTTATTATTAGCTTCTTCTGCAATATTTTGACTACTTTCTCCGAGATCTTTGATAATTGCATCAAGCAAATCGCCTGTGTTCTTGCCTGATATTGCAGAAACAGGAATCACCTCAAAATTTCCAAATCGCTTAAATTCATCAATAGACTGTATTTTCTCCAAATTATCTGCTTTATTAACCGCTACAATGACCTTTTTATCGATTTTACGCAGTCTTCGTGCTACTTGCTTATCCGCTTCATTATCTTTCTCATTCCAGTCGACTATAAAGACAATGAGATCAGAGCTTTCAATCGCCAAATCTACGCCTTCTTGAATACTTTTATCAATTTCCGTCTTAGTCCCGACTTCTATGCCAGCCACATCAATTAAATTAAATTTTTCTCCACGCCAAAAAACTTCGCCATAAAGGCGATCTCGAGTGGTGCCTGCAATCGGAGTCTCGATTGCTTCTCTTTTGCCGATAAAACGGTTGAATAAAGTAGACTTGCCTACATTCGGCCGGCCAATAAGAGCAACAGTTTTTAAGTTTAATGTTTCCATAAGGATTTACTATAACATTTTTTAAATGTTTAAGCAATCATTGACAAGAAAAATGTGTTTTGATACGATTTTACCGTTCGGGAGCATCGCACAGGGGATCTGTACCCCCCAAACCCTGATGGTCGGTAGGCAATCCGCTCATCAGGGCGCAATTATTTAGTTTCTCATTCCTTTGATTCCGCTGCAGTTTATTTTCGACTGCAGCTTCTTTTATGATTCCAGCACTTGATACTTAATACTAAATACTCGATACTAGAGACATGATTGTGGAAATAATCCTAGAAAAAAGAACAGCGCCTAGCTATAGCTAGGCGCCCAACTTGATGATAGAGTTTTCCCTGACTAAACAGGAAAATGCTCCATCCGACAAAGAAATGCTCCAAATAGTGCAACAATAGCTCCTATGGCAATCGATACGTCTGCCGGCGCCGCATTGCCAAAAGGCCAAAAATAGGCGATGGCAGCGAATACTAAACCGAAAACAAGCCCGCAAGCCAAATACGCCAAAGCTATTACGGTGTAGCAGATTCCCAAAATCAAAAATCCCATAAAGATATCGAGAACCTCGCCAAAAAATGATTTTGCCGTTGTTGTCATCTTAGGCTCCCCCCTTTTCGAATCTCGATAGAAGATACCAAAAATTTGGCATATTTTCAATCTTGTTGGTAGTATTGACTTATGATTGCAGAAATAATTCCCGAAAAAAGAACAGCGCCAGACAAAAATATTTTTTCATATATCGTGCCGGAGAACTTGCAAAGCCAGATTCGGATTGGCTCGATTGTTGAAATTCCGTTCGGAAAAAATAATATTAGGGGAGTTATTTTAAGAATACAGAATACAGATAACAGAATACGGGTTGATTATGAACTTAAGGAAATTAAGTCAATTAACCCTGATTTTAGTGTTCCTAAACAATACTTAGATATTGCAAAATGGATTTCCAAATATTACTTGTGCTCTCTTGGTGAGGCCATCTCACTATTTTTGCCACCAATAATTTCTCGTCCGAGAACTCAAAGTGCGAATCACGAATCACGAATCACGAATCACGAAATAAGATTAACCTCTGAGCAAGAAGAAATATTTCAGAAATTAAAAGATAAATTAGCTCATTGTTCGATCCGCCAACCGGCGGAGAGAACTAAAAATGATGGCAGTTCTCGACTTACAGCCTTGGACAATAAGCCGGCGTTAATTCATGGCGTAACAGGAAGCGGAAAAACTGAAATTTATTTAAAGCTAGCCAAAGAAGCAATCAAAATAAATAAACAAGTTGTTGTATTAGTGCCGGAAATAATGCTGACGCCTCAGACTGTAGAAAAGTTTGAACAAATTTTTCCAGATCAAGCTTGCTTATTACACTCCGGCCTTTCAAAATCAGAAAAATATTTAAACTATAAGCAATTTACCGTCGGTGATAAAAAAATTATTATCGGTCCACGTTCCGCTCTACTAGTCCCCAATGTTAATATCGGTTTGATCATTATAGACGAAGAGCAAGAAGATGCCTATAAACAAGAAAAAGATCCTCGATATCACGCCGTAGATCTGGCTGAGAAAATTGCTGATAGATTGGGCGCCCTGTTGGTGCTAGGAACTGCAACACCTAGAATTGAGACTTACTATAAAGCCAAAAAGGAAATTTTTGACCTCTTCGAATTAAAATCAAGATATCAAAAATTGATTTTACCGCCTGCCAGAATTATAGATTTAAAAAACGAGATAAAGCATGATAATTTTTCGCCGATTTCATTGGAGTTACAAAAAAATATTGCCGAAGTTTTAAAGAATAAGCGCCATGCGATACTTTTCTTAAATCGACGCGGAATGGCGACTTTTGTTTCCTGCCGAGAATGTGGTGAGATTATAAATTGCCCTCGATGCAATATTCCAATGGTTTATCATACAAATTATGATAAACACATTTTGAATTGCCATCATTGTGATTATAAAGTACCCGTTCCCTCAATTTGCCCCGTTTGCAAGAGTTCAAGAATTAAATTTTTTGGGGCAGGTGTAGATAAAATTGAATTAGAAATAAAAAGATTATTTCCAAAAGCTCGAATCAGAAAAATAGATTCCAAAAGCCTGCAAAACAAAGGTGAATATATGAAGTTGTATGATGATTTACAAAAGGGAAAAATCGATATATTAATTGGAACCCAAATTCTAGCAAAAGGTTTGGACATTGGAACTGTTGATTTAGTTGGGGTAATTTCCGCCGATGTCGGTTTACATTTACCTCATTTTAAAGCCTCTGAAAAAACTTTTTCACTCTTAACCCAGGTCTCCGGCCGCAGCGGAAGAAAAGACAACGTTGGCAGAACTATTATTCAAACATATTGGCCCAACTCAAGCGCAATCCAGTTTGCAGCCGATCATAACTATAAAGATTTCTATAAAGAAGAAATAAAAGAAAGAGAGAAATTTAACTATCCCCCATTTTGCTATTTAATCAGAGTGATTTCCGAAGATAAAAACAAACAAAAAGCTTGTGATAATATTTTCGCGGTCGCGCAAAAATTATCACAAAATGAGATCGACCATATTGGACCGGGACCATGCTTTTTAAATAAAATTAATAATAAGTTCCGTTATCATATAATAATTAAAACAAATATTTTACCGAACCCCAAGATTACTGAAATATTTAAAATAAATCCTTATTTAATTTGGGATACAGATCCTGTTGATTTGCTCTAAGAACAAGTAATTAGATATAATCAGGCTATGAACAATAAATCATTAACCATATTAGTTACCGGCGGGGCTGGATATATTGGTTCCTTCACCGTCAAAGAGCTTTTAGATCAAAAATACGATATTGTTGTATTGGATAGTTTAGAGAATGGCCATAAGGAAGCTGTCGATCCGCGGGCGAAACTTGAAGTTGCTGATTTAAGTGATAAAGATGCAACAGAAAAAGTTTTTGATAAATATAAGATTGATGCAGTAATTGATTTTGCTGCTTATCTTGCCGTTGGCGAGTCAATGGAAAAACCGAAAATGTATGTAAAAAATAACGTCGAGAATTTCGTTAAGCTTTTAGATGTTATGGTTAAAAAAGGATGTAAATACATTATCAAATCTTCGACAGCAGCAGTTTACGGCAATCCTCAAAATGATTCTGTCATTCCACTAGACGAAGACTATATAAGCAAATTTAAACCGGGAAAATCTGCTTTGCTTAAAGGCATATGGCAAAACTCAGAGGTTGAGGGTGAAATCTTTTTTCAAAAAATATTGGAGCTATATGCCAATATAGTTAAACCAGATCTTTATTTGAATGAAGAAGAAATCACACAGCTTAGGATTCCAAGCAATGTTTATGGTATCACTAAAATGCTTGACGAGATGATACTAAAAAAGTATAGTAATAAATTGCCTATTAAATTTATTTCATTAAGGTATTTTAATGCAGCTGGCGCTGACAATGAAGGCAAAATTGGCGAAGACCATCCAATTGAAACCCACTTAATTCCGCTTGCCCTCAAAAACATTTTAGAGGGATCTGAATTCAAATTAATGGGCACTGATTATAAGACAAAAGATGGCACAGCAATACGAGACTATGTCCACGTGATTGATTTGGCAGATGGACACTTGAAAGCACTTCAATACTTAATTGAAAATGACAATAACAACATATTCAACCTCGGTAATGGCAGCGGGTATACAGTCAACGAAGTTATTAAGACTATTGAAGACTTACTGGGCAAAAAGGTTGATTGCACAATTTACCCTCGTCGTTCCGGAGACCCTGATATCTTAATAGCAGATAGCCAGAAGGCTAAAAAAATATTAAGATGGTCACCGCAATATTCATTAGAAGACATTGTAAGAAGTGCCTGGAAATGGCACAAAAATAACCCCAGGGGTTATTTGAAATAACTAATCCCAATGTCTAATATTAAAACTTATATACATATATAAAAAATTATTGCGAGCTTATATTATTTACGCGTGCCGGTTGAGCGAACCATCTTCATATAGAGCTTATGCGAAAATATGAAGAAGTGAGCGAATAGGTTGGCTAGGGCGGCCAAAGTAAAAATATAAGCGAGCAATAAAATAAGAATTGATGATATTAAAAATTCGCAAAACTAACGACCCAATACTAAGAGAACCAGTGGAAAAAGTGGCTGATTTTGACTTTGAATTCCAAAAACTTATCGATGACATGGTTGAAACAATGCGAAAAAACAATGGCGTTGGCTTAGCAGCTCCTCAAGTCGGCGTTTCCAAGAATATATTCGTTGTTGAATTTGAAGGCCAGAAAGAAGAAAAATTTCCGCCAAGTTTTCCCTTAACCGTAATTTGTAATCCCAAAATTGTGAAGTTCGGAAAAGAAAAATGCAAAATGGTTGAGGGATGTCTTTCTTTTCCCGGGCTAGAGTTATTAATCAAGCGCCCGGAAAATATTGTAATTCAAGGCCAAGATCGGTATGGGAAAGATATTGAAGTGAAAGCGAATAGTCTTTACGCCCGAGCAATCCAGCATGAATTTGACCATCTTAACTCAACTCTTTTAATAGATCGTCTTGAAGAAATTAAAATTATCTTTATTGGCACTGGCACACTCGGCGCCAAAACACTTGAGCTCTTAATTAAAGATCCTCAATATAAGATTCTGGCTGTTATCACCGGAGATACAAAGAAAGTAATCAGCAGAAATAAGAACGAGAAGAAAAATGTGATTCTAGAAATCGCCAAGAAAAACAAACTTCATACAATTGTTACAGACAACATTAAAAAGCCAGAAATTGTCGATAAAATAAAAGAATTGAAGCCAGAATTGGGTATTATGGCCGACTTTGGCCAAATCATTCCAAAAGAGGTTTTGGATATTCCTAAGCATGGCATTATAAATATTCATCCTTCACTCCTGCCTAAATACAGAGGACCTTCACCGATTCAGCAAACCATTCTAAGCGGTGATAAAGTTGCTGGGGTAACTCTTATTTCAACCTCCGACAAAATGGATGCCGGAGATATTATTGCTCAGACAGCGGTTGAATTATCCGGCGCAGAAACAACCAGCATTCTGAAAGAATATTTATCGGAAATCGGCGCCACTTTATTATTGAACTCCATACCATATTACTTGGCGGGTGATCTTAAGCCCAAACCGCAGAAAGACGAAAAGGCAACTTACACAACAATAATTAAACCTGAAGATGGATTTGTAGATAGCAAGACGGAAGCACAAGTTGTAGAAAGAAAAATTCGGGCTTTTGATGAGTGGCCTAAGGTCTATACAAAAATCGATAACAAA
>JAMCZZ010000016.1 GCA_023484645.1 Patescibacteria group bacterium | reverse complement strand
CCCAGTTTTTCAAGAGCATTCCGCAATTCCGGCTGGAATACGATTGGAATTGCTACTATCAACATTGTCATTAAGCTTTTCAACAACCAGTTCAACAGAATAAGATTTAATAGTTTTCCTAGCGCCATTAACGCTAAAAGAAGCAACAATCCATAAAGAATTCTCATTGCTCTTGTTTCTTTTAGGAAAACATAGACCCAATAAAATAGCACCGCCACTATTAAAATATCTACTATCAGAATAGGACTTGAATTAAGCCTTAGATTTTCAAAAAGATAATTAGCACTTTCTGATACGCCTAATATTTTGCCTGAGACAGCCTCCACTAATCCCTCACTTTTAATATTACTTCTTTCTATTTATAGTATAGCACTAAAACCAACCATATTTGAACATTCTCTTTATATTTTATCAAAATTTAACAAATTATTCGAAAAATATTTATCTCTTGTTAGCTAACACAATGACTTCTATATCTGGCACTGTTATCTTACAAATAAATTTATAGTAAGGAGGTGACTAAGTGAAAAAGTTTTTGTTAATTATCGCCATAATTTTGTTAATGCCTTTCTTGAGTCAAAATTTCTATGCAAAAGCCGCTGCCGCTCCGGACATGAGCGGTTTAGACAGCAGTCAGACGCAGTTATTAAACAATTATTTGCAAAATCAAAATAAACAAAAAGAGGAACAGCAAAAACAAAACGCTCAAAAACAAGCAAATGGAGTTAATACAAACAACACAAACTTTGACCCGGCGCAGCAAAATACTAATACAGCTCTGTCGAAATGGGCAAGTGTGTTAATAGTTATATATATAGTAACGCTAGTTTTATTTTTAATCGCTCTGATATTGTCGATTATCGCACTCTCGCGATGGCTTAGGAAAAACTAAATTCTCTTTAGCTATAAAATTGTGAGCTTTGTTGGATTTCGACGGTTGCAAGCGCATGTAGCCCTGAGAGCGCCTAGAAATCCAATGAAGAGAACAATTGATTTCGCGATTATTTAATTACTCTTTCTTTTCGAATCGTTTTAAATGCGACAAAGGTGTCGCCGACAGCTACATTTGCTCCAGCTGGTAATCCAAAGCCGCATTCCGATCCGGATTCGCATTCTTTAACCTCGCTCTTTTCTCTTCTTAGAGAGACAATGTTAGCTCGAAATTTCTCATTATCATTTTGAAATATTTTGATTTCATTTCCGACTGACAACTTGCCTTTTTCAATTTTTCCACCAGCAACAAAGCCTTTTCTGTCGTCTCGGAAAATCCCCAATACCTCACCGGCGCCCAGTTCCTCTTCAATCACTTCCAGCGGAAGAATAGCCGCAATATCTTTTTTAATTTTATCAATCAGTTCATAGATAATATCGAAAGTCTGAATTGATACTTTTTCTTTTTCAGCAATTTTTTTAGCAGCATCCAATCTTTTAACCCTAAAACCAATCACGTAAGCACCAGTCGCTTTAGCTAGTGTAACGTCAGATTCAGAAATTGAGCCTACCCCTTCGGAAATAATTTTAATAGTCGCCTCTTGTGAATCTATCTCTCCTAAAAGCTTTTTGATTGCCTCCAGAGATCCATGCACATCGCTTTTTAGGATAATATTAAAATCATACTTTTTCATATCATTTTCACCTTCGGCCGTTTCAGCGCCGTATTTTTTAGCCGTTGCGATCTTTATTTTAACATCTGATTTTTGGTATTTAAGAGCGGTTTCTTTGGCTAGTTTTTCATTACTAAATGCCAGCAAGCGGTCGCCAAAGTTTGGCAACGATTTAAGGCCAGCAATATTAACCGGAAAACTAGGATCAGCGCTCTCGATCGGCTTATTTAGAGTGTCTTTTAAGATTCTAACTCTCCCATAAGAAGAACCGATTGCAACGCAGTCGCCTTTTCTTAAGGTTCCATTTTCAATCAGAACTAGCGCCATGGCACCGGCGCCTTTTTGCATATGAGATTCAATTACTATTCCAGTCGCTTCATCTTTTGGGTTGGCTCTAAGATCCATTAAATCCGCCTGCAAAAGAATCATTTCAAGCAAATCATCGACACCTTTTCCCGTTTTAGCTGATATTTCCACCACCACAGTCTTGCCGCCCCATTCCTCTGTTACAAGCTCATGTTCTGAAAGCTGTTGTTTTGTTTTCATTACATCAGCATCAGGAACATCTGTCTTATTGATTGCTACTATAATTGGGACATTATTTTCCTTAGCAGCTTTAATTACTTCAACTGTCTGCGGCATCACGCCATCGGTAGCTGCAATAATCAGAACGACAATGTCAGTGATAGCCGTACCGTGTTCCCGCATGGCCGAAAAAGCAGCATGGCCGGGTGTATCGATAAAAGTGATAGTCCGATTTTTTAAATTCTTATTCTTTGCATGCTCTAACGTAACTTGGTAGGCGGTAATATGCTGAGTTATACCTCCGGATTCTCCTTCTGCAACATGAGCTTTTCGAATGTTATCAAGCAAAGTTGTTTTTCCATGATCAACATGGCCCATAATAGTAACAACCGGCGGCCTTAAAGTCAGATTTTTTTTGTCTACCTTCTCTACGATTGCCTTTTCTTTCCCCTCTCCCTCTTCTTTCAGAAGAATTTCTAAGCCAAGGTCATCTCCGATAATAGCTGCTGTTTCAAAATCAATTGTTTCATTAATAGTAGCCAAAACTCCGCTTTTCATGAGTTCGGTAATAATTTTAGTTACTGGAAGTCCTGAAATTTCAGCAAAATCTTTTACTGAAACAATTTGAGGAAGTTCAATTTTTTTCTTGGCAACAGCGGTTGTTGCTTGTGGCTTTGCGAAAGTTTCCTTGCCAAAATCACCAACTTTGTCGGCTGCTTTTTGTTCTTTCTTGCTTAGTTTTCTTCGTGGTAGTCTGGCCATTATTTTATCCAATTATTCGCAAATTAAAAAAATTAACGCATAACGTTTCTGTCTAGCTAGTATAATACAATAAAGAAGCCCAAAAAGCAATTTATATGCTTGAAAACTTCCGTGATATAGAGAAGGCGCTGCATGAATCTTCTCAAGCAGCGCCCGGTTTCCCTCTGTTGTCAAACCCTGTTTGCAAACCTTCTTTTCTTTGATCGCGGTTTCCGCGACCAATCCCCTCTTTTCGGTTTCGCATGAGCTTTTTCCTCCTTGTTCGTTTCTCTCTTAAATCCTTCATTGGAGTTAACCCAGACAAACGCTAGGTTTACTTGAGCAAGCAATCGTTCTTCTTCAGCCATTCCTAGTTCTCTTACGCCCCTAAGCGTAAGTCTGAACCGGTATGGCAAACCATTGTGAGTTATTGCTTGATCCAGTTCAACCTCCTCATACTCCAGCTTGTTCCTCCTTGCCCATGCTCTCCAGTGCACCAATGCTTTCTTACCACAGAAATAGAGTATTTGCACTTCGTAATCTTCCAAGTCCTCACCGCCTTTCATAGTGGACCAGAGGAAATCCACTGTGATTGTAATAGGATAATACTACTTTTCTATGTTTTGTCAACAAAAAAGTCCGCCCAAAAAAGCGGAACATTAAAATTCTGAGTGCAGGATATAAAGATATAAAAAATAATTAAAAAAACCGAACAGTTGCCGAACAAGATAAAGTTTACATCTTCAAGTATTCTAACAACTTATAGATCAAAAACGCAGGCCAAAGAAGAGCTTTAAAAAAGCCGATTACGCCTTCCCCAAAAGAACCGGCGTTTTGAATGTAGTATACTAGCGCGCCAAGAAAAGCCAAACCATAAACACCGCCTCCGGCAGCGCCGCAACGCATACCCTTCTTTTCCTCACAACACGAGTCTTTATCTTGAGACATTTTCTCCTTTCTGCCCCGCTGCATAGCCTAAAGGGCAAAGTGGGGGTCGTACATTATTATTTAATATTTTTTATTTCTCAGTGAGAGCCGCATAATAAATACCTTTTTCGTGCTGGCCGTAGTACATATACCAAGTTCCGTTAATTTTCGCTAAAGTAGGATCACCAGGAGGATTTGGGGCAAATTTAACATTAGTATCAGTTGAATTTGTGAAATCAAATACTGGTTCAGAGAATTTACCGTTCTTATAAACAGAGTGGTAAACGCCCTTATAGCTCCAGAAATACAGCCTCAATTCTCCATTATCCCATTTTGTAAATTCTGCGCCATCAACAAGACCGAATAAGATCTCATTTCTCGAATCGATCGCCAAACCCTTTTTTACAAAATTTAACCCGTCGGAAGAGGTAGCATAGAAAAATATTTGCGTATTATTGTTGGGCACTTTCTCTGTAGTTTTATACGGCTCTTTTATCATCCCCCTGTAAACCATTAAGTATGTCCCGTCGTCCAGTTTAGTTGTCGTTTGTGCGCCAACATTTTCTAAATTATACCCTGTTTCTTCTTTTGAAACTCTCTCGTCTTTTTCATCTGTAAAATTTAATCCGTCAGTCGAAGTTGCACTTTTGATCACTCCGGCGTTTTGAAAATACATCCGATACCTGCTATCGTCTAACTTCATCACATCCGGAAAAGTGGCCATCACTTTTCTCGTTCCTTCTTCCTTCTGCCAAGTTTTACCGTCAGACGAAGTTGCGGAATAGACTTCTAGTTTATTCCCCGGCACTTCCGGTTCGACCGAATAATACATGCGAAATTTTCCGTCGCCAATATCCACCACATCGGCATCGGCGAATTTGCCGGCGACTGCCGTTCCCCCTTCTTTCCATGCAGCTGTGGATTTAGTTCCTTGATTAGTTTTTTGTTCCGCTGTAGTTGACTCAGGCGCTTCAGCCGATTCGTCTTTTGTTTTTCTAAATGCTAATATAGCAATCACGGACGCCACAATCACCAGCAAAATCACCAAATAAACCCAATAATGTCTGTTTACTGGTTTCTTTTCAAAATTTGGTTGTTGCTCCACACTCCCTCCTTGACATAAGTCTAATTTATTACCTGACAATTATTATTTTACTACTAAATCTTTTTGTTGCCAACATTATCATTTGACACTGCTTTGTCGGAACGAATAACATATAAGTATGAAGAAATATTTATTGATCGGTGGAATTGTTCTTGGTATAACAATTGTATTGGGGGGCATTACGGCCTTTATATTTATAGGTAAACAAAAAGCTCAAAACAGCCAGCAGGATAACGGGGGTGATTGGAAAGAAAAAACTGAAAATATCTCTAAAAAATCTAGCTATTTGGCGAAACCTGTCTTTACTCACAAAATGTTTGATCTAAAAAATATTGAATATATTACTCCTCTGGGAGAAGTAAACGGCGGTTTTGTCGAGGTTCAAACATTAAACGGCATAATGGTCGACATTAAACCGGAAGCCGTTAAAAACAGTCCGATCGAAGTATATGCTCCAGTTGACATGGAGCTATTTACTTACGCCCACACCGCTACCGACGATCAACCAAATGGGGATTGGAATTTAGAGTTTCGCATTAATGAAAATGTCAATTTAACAATCCACCATCTAAACAACGCCGGAGCAAAAATCACCGATGTAGTCGGCAATAGTACAACTTACAATGATTCAAGAGGAATCAATGTCAAAGAACCGATCGAGTTTAAGGCCGGCGATATTATCGGCACCACCAAAGGAACATCGCTTGCCAATAACTGGAATATCTATATATACGACAAGAGCGTTCAAAACCAATTTGTAAATCAAAAGAGATATGAAAACGGGGGCTATATGGGAGAACGCTTTTTAAACTCCGCTTGCCCCTTTGATTATTATGCCGACCAAACGGTTAAAGACAGCTTCTATTCCCTACTTGGCGCTTCTGCTCCCGGACAATCCAAAACTTGCGGCAGTCCGTCTAAAGACAAGAAAGGCACTCTCTCCGGTTTGTGGCATCTAAAAAAAGAGGGCTTTGGTGCGGAATACGATGGCAACTACGCCAATCCCTTTTCGGTATATATGAAATCAGATAAAAATATAACTATTTATGAGATGGGTAAAAAGTATTTTACGATTGAAGCTAGTAACCCGACTTATAAAAATCCGGAAGAAATCACAACTTCGCATTGCTACCGTTTGACTGACAATTGGAATCCCGGCAAATTCACAGGCTATGCTTATTTCAGGATAGATTCAGATATGGAAATGTCTGCCGTTTACAGTGCTTCTGGCTCCTGCCCGGTCGAGTTTCCGGCTGGCAACGCCAAAAAGTACTACCGCTAAATATTATCTATCCTAAATCTCAACGCTTGTGCTTGGAAGTGCGGATGGGCAACTGCCTTCACTTGTTGTAATGGAAAATTTCTCCGCTGAAGACAGTTTAATAAAAACCCAACTTCAACGCGCTTTGTCAACCTGAGCACTAAATACAAAAAAGCTCCGGAAACGGAGCTTTTTTGTGACAAATTTGTCTGGATTTAATTAGAACCGTCTTCCGCCGCCGTTGAAACCACCGCTGCGGTTTGAATCGCGTTTTTCTTGTGGTTTAGCAACGTTGACGAAGATTTGTCGGCCCGAAACTTCACTGCCGTTCAATTCGGTAATACAAGTTTGAGCCATTTCCTCGTTCTCAAGAGTTACGAAGCCAAATCCTTTGGATCGGCCATCGTTAAACTTGTCAACGATAACTTTCACATCAATAACCTTGACGCCCTCAACTGCTGAGAAGATCTTTTCTAGAGCTTCATCATCAATCTCGTAAGGCAAGCTGTTGACGAAAAGTTTGTTTTTTTCGTTTTGCATTTTTTCCTTTACTCAGTGCAAATATTCACCTGCAAAGAGCTAACTAAAATTAATTCGACCAAGTTATTTCTCAGTCGATTCACCTAAAACATAGTACTTAAATAAATGACGAGTATTTAACTTATTAACTATACAATAAGAAAACGAATCGGTCAATCATTCATATTTAATTAAAGTGTTGTCCTATAATAAGTAAACTAATACAAACACCCATTCCTCATTGACAAGTAGCTCAGTTGGAGTAGTCTATAAATACAGATTACGTTTACAAGAGGAATTTTCTTTTTTTAGACCTAATCGGGAGAGTCGCAGCATACGGGCTCTCTCTTTTTGTGTTAATTATAGAAGTCGTATTAATTTATCAACACCTTCTTCAAATAAAATTAGATCATGATCCGTTAATATCTTAACCTCATATTTACATTTTGCGATTTCTGGCTGGATTACGTGTTCATACTCTTTCCTATAATGAGCAGTGACTAAAAATGGCACTAGCCCAAGGGCCGTAAAATCCTTTAATCCTATAATGTTTTTGTCTGAATTTTTCCAGTTCGCCATTTCAATCGTTGGACAGGCAACGTAGGAACCAGCACTCTCGCCAATATAGATTATTCCTTTATCAACTAGCTTATGTGCTATCTTATCAAACCCACTCTTTTTTATTGCATTCAGAAGCCAAAAAGTATTACCGCCTTTTACAAATACCGCATCACAATCTTTAAACTTTTCTTCAACTTCTTCTGGATTTAGCGCCCCAAGTTCTATTGATTTCACCTCAAACCCAGATTCTTCAAAGCTTACCTTGTCTTCAAAGATATAATCCGGCTCAACCGAGAGCCTTGGCCCCTTAGCATCAATAATATATGCAATTTTCTTAACTTTTTTCTCATGCAAAAAGTTATTAAGCCACTCCTGCGCTTCACTACTATGAGATAGTAATACAATAGTTTTCATGCTTTCCTTTTGATTATAGAATTGGCTCTTTTTTAGCTCGGCCGCGGAAAAGCGTGTAGACGGCCAGTCGCAATCCGATTGGTATGAAAAAGTATAAGTATTTTAATAGCGCCATAACAGTCCAGCGACTACTCATTGCTCTTGTTTGATGGGATTCCAATGCCTTTTTTAAGTCAGTGGACGACTTGCCCTCGAAAAGTGTGTACCCCTTTCCTATCGCATCTAAAATATGAGCATCACTAGATCCGGTTTCTCCACAGAGGAGCACTGTTGAATTAACTAGCTTTGCCTTAATATTCTCATCGGAAAGCGTAGGAGTGCCATTTACTATTTCTATTGTATCTAAATCCTTTTTTGCTTGTACTAAAGACTTTAAACCGATCCCGTTCATTACTGCCATGTTGGGATTCCTCAATCTTGTATGTTCAAATGGATGCGGCGCAATAGCAATACCACCTTGCTTGTGGATTTGATCTAGAGTCTTTTTCACGCTCATCCCCGGCTTTATGACAGAGTTTAAATATAATGCTAAAATATGTCCCTTTGTTGTCGAAACTTCTTCCCCAACCACAATTTCAAAACCGAGCTTTCTTTCTTTGGCGATTTTTTGTGCTTCAAGCGCTCCCTCTATTGTATCGTGGTCCGAAATGGCGATAATATCGAGATCAGTTTCTTTATCGACATAATCCAAAATTTCTTCGATAGTTGGTTTGCCATCCGAATAGTTCGAATGTATGTGCAAATCTGCTTTTGATAGATTGGCCGCTCTCCGTATTTTTTTATAGTCCATCTTGATATTTTACTGTTTGTCGTATTTTTCAACAAATTTTTTTATCTCTTCAATATTTTCTAGAACTAATTTTGCTTTTTTTAAGCCGAATTGAAAGGGGTACTGATCCTCTTCATTGTTTTTAATAACTATCATCACATTTCCCTTGAACTCCGATTCTGACGCAATTGACATAATCACTCCTCTTCTAATTTATTTTAAACAAGCTGTATGTGTAATAATCATTCCTCCCACGGCAAATCGAGATAGGAAATTGAAACAGTAGAGACTCCATTAGGAGTTGAAACTCCTTCAATAGTAACTCTGATCTGCTCGCCGGCGATTAATTTTTTAGCATAGGGAAGAATGCGGACATCGGTTCCAGAAAAACCAACTTTATCCTGAAATGCTTCAGATCCGCCGATTAGGAGCAGTATCTTATAAACATTATTTTTTGTTCCGGTGGAGGAAATAGAAATTTGATTTAAGTAATATGTATGACCAGCCGGAACAGTTAAGCGGCCGACTTCGGCCGGACCAGCGGTAGGTGTGGGATTGGTAATTTCGCCCGAAAAGTATGATTTACTATAACCTTTTCGCAAGGACCATAAGTCAAAATTTTCACTTTTATTAAAATAATCATCGCCAACTTGTTCTTGGGCTCGGGTCGAACTGCTTGAAGGAAAATCGGTTGGAAAATTGGAAATGGTAATCGAGGATATCCAATTAGCGACAGAAACATTGAGCGTTCCAGAAAGAGCGTTCTCAATTGCATCAAGCCGCAAGAGGAGGCTGTCAGTACCTTCGGTCAACGTTTCATCTTTAGCTAAACCGGTTTCACTTTTGCCAGTCAGAGTAATAAGAGTTGATTCAGAGGCAACTTTAGCCAAAAGGGAAGAAAGGTTGGCCATGTCTGTTTTATTCAAATCATTGCCTGTGCTAATGCTCTGGAGAAGCGCTTTAATGGAGTCATCTTTGGCTAAGCTAGTTTCAATCGTATTTTTTATCTCATTTTGCGTTTGCTCTGAAGAAAGAGTTTTAATGCCGCTGAATTCAGTGGCAACTGTTTTCAACATTTCGTTGGTTGCTAAAACACTGACTTGTTCGATTAGAGTTTGGATTTTTTCATCGGGAATATTTTTTGATACAGACGCTTCTTCATTAGTAGATGGTTTTAACGGTTTTGGGTCAGCAATAACTGAATTCGATGGTGATATGTTTTTATTTGGACTTAAATAATCAACAGCTGCCCTTGTGATGCCGGAGTAGCCCAGTATCCCATACAAACCAGCTGCTATAAAGAATAACGAAATGCCATAATGAACAGCCGAAGAGTATGGTCTAGTATGCCACTTATAATACCAATGCAAATGCAGCCGCAAAAAATCATGCCACTTTAAAAAGTACTTAAAACGTGTTTTAGTACTATTTTGTACTGCAATTATATTTTTATCAAGTTCTTCCATGCCCTCCAATGTTTGATTTTATCATATTACAAAATTAACACTGCATCAATAACCGAGCTGTCTTAATATATTTTAATTACATAAAATATTTCCGTATTATCGCTACCCCGTTTTATCTGGTGAACATAAAACACCTTGTGTTTTTAAAAAATTCTAATTTCGTGCTTTCCAGAGAACCAGTCCTCAAAAGCCCATCCCAGAAAGGTCCCCCAGTCCCTAAAAATGTTTTCCATTTATAACTATACTAGATAACAAGCTATAGCATACTAATTGGGATAAAATGGTAAAATGAAGATATGCGAATGTCGAAAAATCAAAAAAATGTACTAAAAATAATCGGAAAAAGTCTTGTTCTAGCATCTTCAATTCTTGCACCCAATATTGTTCAAATACTGAGACCCAAAAATGCCAGAGAGAAATATAAACACAGTAGAACTATTAAAAAGCTGTTTGATGATGAGATTATATATCTATTCGGCGAAGAGATAAGGCTAACTAAAAAAGGAAAAGAATTGCTTGGTGTTATTCAAATTGAGGACATTCAAATATTTCCAAAAGATGATTGGAACGGAGTATGGCATATAGTTTGCTACGATGTGCCAGAGGCTAAGAAAACAGCCAGGGACTACTTTCGAGCTAAGCTAGCTGAAGTTGGTTTTAAATTTATTCAAGACAGTATGTGGGTTTACCCGTATGAGTGCAAAGAAGAAATCGCTATTATTTCTCAAAATCTGGGCATTGCCCCTTTTGTTGCATACCTTAACACCGACTATTTGCCTCAACAAGAGAAACTAATCCGTCATTTCAACCTCGAAAAGTAGATAATCTCCATAATTTAATAAGCCACTATACCAATTAGTATGCTATAGCATACTAATTGGTATAAACAAGAAGAAAAAATAGAGGAGTAAATGCAAGGTATGCTAAATAAGAAGCTATAGCTTGTTAATCGGTATAGTGAAGAATTAGAGGTTGAGAATATAATAGGCATAGAGAATGTTCGGTATGTGTTCGGTTTATCCACAGCCGATAATCCTTACTCTTTATTTCTAAAAAGTAAGAAGATGAAATTACAAAATCAAAAGAGAACCAGTCCCCAAAAGCCCATCCCAGAGAGTCCCACACTGAAATTATTACTAATTACTGATTTTGATTTCATTCGTTATTATTAGGGCTATTTTTTTGGTGTATTCAATCAAATTATAATCCCCAACAGTTTCTGTTTTGAAATTATATCCTTCTTTAGTTTCAAACTGACCACTCAATGAAAAGCGATGATTACCATCCATCCAATAAAGGTTAATACTTGCCAAACCTCCTTCTGGATAATCTGCTGAATCTTTTTTTGCAACTATCCCACTAGATAGTTCTGTGTCGCTGAAGGGTCCGTCTTTAAATCTTGGCACATATCCATCGTATGGCCTTGTCGGAGTCTCAATATACTCTGTAGTAGCGCCTGACAACCTAGAGTCAGTATACAAATATCCTATTTCCAGTGTTCCCTTCCATGACAAAGGCCATACATCTCCGGTATCGCTCGTTACGTCTCCAAAAGTACAATTTATTGAAGTATATTTCGTCATCACTTGATCACTTTCACTGATAGCACCGAGACTGCATTCAGGAGGTAATTGACTTTTTAGTGATTCAATATTGATTCGGTTTAATTCTGATGATTTGTACTGCATTATATTAATGGTTTTAATAACTTCTTGAGACTGTGGTGAAAAATATGTGGCAATTGATAGAATCAGCAGCAATGGCACAAGTAAAATCATTGAAAGTTTGCCCGATCTTTTTTCGTCTTGCGGCAAAAGAGATTCTTCTTTTATTAAGCGAAGTATATACAAGAACAAGACAATAATACTACTGACAAGTATTAAAATAAGACCATAGAGACTTGTGGAATCCAGAGATATCTTATTGAGTTCAAAATAAGAAGTCCTGGAATTTCCACCAATTAAACTAGGCTTAATCATCAAAATCAAAAAAATGATAATGGGATAAAATAGATGCTTAAAACGCCAAGGGATTAATCTACTTAAAGAGAAGGAAAGCGAGTGTATCAAAAATATAATTATCATTGAAAATGGCACAGTTAAAACTGCAAAAATACCTGCTTCTATGAGAACGGACATTGTAATTGAATAAATAAAACTCAAGACAAGAATTTGCAGAAAAGCAATCTTAGTTGACTGATTAAAAAACTTCTTTTTCGGCACAGCGTTCAGAAGATCTGGATTAGCAGCACCGTTCTCTTGTTGATTGTTAATACTTGTCTCAGGGCTGCCTTGCACATTTCCTCCTCGATGATTATTATTAATTCCATAATACCATATCTGGCTTGAGTACAAAGCATACCAATTAGTATGCTATAGCTTGTTAATCGAGATAGTTGAGAATTAGCAATGTTAGAATATTGAAATATTGGATCAAATGTTCGGTACATGTTCGGGTTTATCCACAGCCCTGCGCAGAGTTGATGGACTAAATCATATATTTGAGATCGAATTGAGGGGTTTAAGTGTTCGGTTTATGTTCGCACTTATCCACAAGCATCGTTAATTTTTACTTCTTTTTCGTTTGAATTTTCCACGTTCTACCCTGAAAGCCAACCGTCCATCTTTATGTTTCATTGGATAACCGATAACTTCTCCACACTCGCATATTAAGTTAGGCATATCTGCTGGTTCTTTTATTGAAGAATTATGCTGCAGTGTTTCCCACTTACCCGGCGCAAATATTCTATTCAAACAACATCTTTTTAGCCAACCAGGCCCATCTTTTTGATAATACAAAACCAAACTCCCACATTTCGCACAGCTAACATCGATCATGTGAGCAGTCCCTCCCCTAGCTTTTAAATATTTGTCCTTTTTCATCTTATGTTTCCTTGCGCTTAGAGAAGTATTCACTAACCTATACCTTAATTATCAATTAACAAACTCTCTTACATAGTTTTTAATCTCATCTAGTTCTCTTACGTCATGTTCATTATTAATTATTCGATCCAGAATAAGATTCTTATCACAATTTGGTGTTGGTTTTTTAAACAACCTTACATCAAGATCATCAGACGATTCAATTGCTTGCTTGCATAGACCGGTTTTTTCATCGGTTATTTCTTGATTAACTAATTGATGTACTGATCTATTTCCATTATTAGAATCAAGGTCATAGAAGATTAAATATTCGATATTTAAATCATTACATATTCTCATAAAATGGGGAAGATTAAATTTTCCATTGCAATCAATGACAGTATATTCCGATTGTTTACTTAAATTATCTTTCAGTATCTCCGTTTTGATTAAGTAATTGCATAATAGCTTTTCTGTATTCCCCTCACATAGCAACACCTTTTGGGCAAAAAAAATCTTGTTTTTTTCAGAATCTAAATATTTCCAAAATTTAAAGCGATTTGCGCTATTGGATTTTGCTATGGTGGCTACCGATACTTGTTTGAACTTAGTAGCACAACTTTCCTTGTACACACGGGTAACAAACGATAAATCATCGTCCTCCTCACTAACGAAATGCGAAGAATGAGTTGTTAAAAATACAGGAGTACTGTTTGTTGATATTTCTTTCAACTCTCCAAATAACATTGCTTGCTTTTGGGGATGCTGAAAAATTTCCGGCTCTTCAAATAATAGAATTGTGGGGGGTTCATTCTTAATCTTTTCAACATCTTTAGAAACTTCAGCCCAATATTTTATAAGGCAAATTAGTAACGCACGTTGCAGACCAGTGCCTTTATTCTCTGGTGGCATCTTATCAAAATTTTCTTCTATTATATGTAAAGAAGCTGATGATATAATGCTTTCGACGCTCAATTGATTTATCTCAATTTTAATATTACACCCATATCCTTTCATTAGGTCTGAAAGATTTCCATTTAATTCATCAAATATGTCGCTTTTATTGAGGGCATCTACGTTTTGATTAATATTTGATAGCAGACTATCCTTTTTTATTTTGGGATGGCTGATTTTCTTAAGTAACTTCATAATCGTAGCAGATTGACTGGTTGTCTTTAGCTCATCTTTTAGCTCTTTTATTGGAGGTATGTATATTATTTCACCAAGTAATACTTTTGACACGCCGGAGAACCCAAAAAATTTATTATCCTCGTCCAAGCTATTTGTATCCTTTAGCCTACCTCTACGGATGGGGCTGGATACATCTCCATCGCTAACTTTTGATTCAGTTCTGACAACAAGACGGTTTCCTTCCAGAATATATTTGCTTCCCTTTTCTGAGAAAAACTGCATGTCTCCGTCACTCAGTTTATACTCAATTTCAACATAGATAGCGTCATCTTTTATTTTTTGGTACACATCTTCTTGTGCTAATTTATATTCGCCATAAAAAAAGCGCAAAGCAGATATTAGATTGGATTTACCAGAATTATTTTCACCCACTAAAACATTGTAGCATCCACAAGTTAATTCTTGATGCTCGATTGATTTAAAATTATGAACTATAATTTTTTTAATATGCACTAGATTTGTCCTCCAATTATGATTTGCATCTTAAAAATAATGCCTAAATTAGGCATACCATAGAGTATATTAAGAAAACATTAAGTACATTGTAGATCGATCATTGTTGAGATACTGGGTTGGCTCGGTAATTCAAAACAAAAGTATTGATTCTTTCTTTCCATTCCGGAGCTGTATATTCATCCTTCTTGTCCAAGCATAGTTTTATCACCTCTAGAATGTGTCTATTGTCAACCTTATCATTCGAAAAAAGAAACCGAAAAATTGAGCTAAACTGAGTTAGTGTCATAGGGACAATTCCTAGTTCGGCCTTGCTATCAGATGTGTTATACCACACACCCGATCTAAAAGTTTCTGCTGTGTTGCTATCAATTTGATTTGCTACGAATAGCCCAAAAACCGGTTTGTTTTCTCCATATTGGTTAATTGCTTGGGCTACATGGCGTCTAACTGGCTCTCCCTCGGCAGCCTCTTGCCTAGAATTATCCGTAAGAGTAGCTTCGACAACAAGCACATAATCTTCAAATTCAAATATTAGATCTGGGCCGTTTCCTGGTGCATTTCCAATAGGTAAAATATCTTGATCAACCTTGAATCGTCTTGATTCATAAGGTGGATTTTTTAGTTTATTTATTGCTAAAAACGCACGCCATAGCGCCCACTCAAAGTAAGCCGGAACTTCTGACTTTGGAAGGCGAATTTCATTGTCCTCTGATAAAGTTGCCGCACTTTTTCGATCGATAATTAATTCAAAATAAGTTAATATCTCCTCCCATTCAGAAGCCTGTCTCTTTGCAAATTCAATTTCCTTTTGCTCTCCCAATAACTCTTCCACTTTATGTCTTACAATCGCAATATCTGCCGGTTTGGCTAAATTAGCATTGGAAGCATCATATTTAACACCAAATTTCCCAAGCTGAAAAGTCAAATCTTCCAGCTCTTGGAGCGCCTCTGGTTTATTGTCCGTAGGAAGAGTAGCTCCCTCTGACAACATGGCTAGGTAATCTTCGTCACTATAAATGATTTCCTTGCCCTCAGCGAGTTTATTAATCAAAAAAATCTTCTGTGGGTTAAGAGTAATGCCCCTTCCCTTGCCAGAAAATAGTCCTGTGGCCTTCAAATATCTAATATTAGTGTCAGAATAATCATTAAATGTTTGCTCTACATAGCCATGTTCTCTCGCAGCTAGCGTTAATGACATTTGACCGAATTTACGCTTGTTAATAGCTAGTTTTTTCTCTTTTCTAAAAGAAGCAATCTTTTCCGCCATTACATCGAGGGGCGTTTCTGGACTGCTCAATTGAACTATGACGGCCATTTCTTGAAAAGAAATAAACGGCTCCATATCAGTATTATTTTCAATAAAAAGTAGCAACTTTAGTACATGCCTTAAGGGCGAAAAGGTTTTATAACTATATTTTTGTTCGATCAGAGAAGGAATCTGATAGCAAATCAAAGACCTAAGAAAACATTCTTGGATTGCGGGGACACTGTCAGCACTGATAAGCCTTGTTCCGCTAGGTGTTATGCGGTCGATCTTGTCCTTGTTGCTTTTGTCGGAATAGATGAACCCAAGCTGCGATAAAGCTGAACGCCATTTACGACCAACTGAGTTAGTTTTATCATCACCCAATGAAACTAATCCGCTATCACCAAGTAATTTTCTAAATATCGCATCATTTTCTGTACCTCTTAAATTTCCTTGTAAATCTGACCTCGATAGAACGATCAAACCGTCCCTTAATCTGAACGGGCTTCGAACGGTTGTATTACCTAAATGCCATGGACGCATGTTAGTATCCTAAAAATAAATATTCTTTAACACAATTTTGATTGCTCCCCACTCTATGGGATTGGTTACCAAAGCTGTATTTATGATCATGTTCAAATACTTTAATATTTGAACGATGCTTCTTCATTATTTTTACCATTTCTTCCTTCGTTGGTAAAGAGTTTGATGAATATGAGACTAAAAATATGCCCTTCTGAAACTTGCTGAATAATTGATCAAATGCCTCATAGCATCTAACTCGAGAACTAAATGGAGTTTCTCGCTTTTCTATTCTTTTTGTTTTCGAATCGGCAATAATTTTGTCATCTTTCCAGTAAGTGGCTAGCCCTTCAATAAAATGATACCTGCGAATATAGTCATTGTCAGAGCGTTGTGAGTAGTATGGCGGGTCAAAGTAAATTAGATCAAAATCGTCTGTGTTGACATTAAAAATATTGCCTTTCAACGCTTTGTTGCTTCGATTGTTGTCAAAAATTGAATCATTGAAATCATTCACTGATTTAATGAATTGCTCTCTCATTGAAAGTCGCAAGTCTAAGCGCCCGTCATCATAACGATTACCGATAACAGTAAATACTCCACGAGGTTGTTTTTTTAAAGCAGCTCTACCTAACGAAGCAAGTGCCAGAGTTTTTTTATAGTCATTTTTTAGTAGAGCAATGTTAGCGGAAACGTTATCAAGAAAGTCATTATCCTCTGGAGTAAAATATAATCCGTTAAATGTTTCCTGAATAAATTCTTTTGCTCTAGTATTTTTTTTAAGCAAAGACGCTAAATCTGCTTCTGATAATTTCTCTGTGTTGTTTTCAACTGTTGCTTTGGTGATATTATAACTATACGCGAGAAAGTCATTCGAAGTAACTTTTTTGCCGAGACTTTTAAACAAATACGATACGCTGCCACTGCCGCTAAAAGCATCTAAAACGGTATCGTACTTAATATCTTTGACCGTGTTTGCGATAAAGGCCAAAAGTTTCCGCTTACTACCCATAAATCGTGTTTGCGGAAACTTTGTTATTATATCTTGCGACTGTGAAATTTTTTGATCTTGTTTTTTATTCATTCATAGTTTCTTACTATAAGCTCATTCACTTTTCCTCTATTCGCTGCAATTTTATTTATCAGCCGTCTAGCCTTAACAGTCTTGATATTATAGGATTTAAATAGTTGATGTACAAGTGGATGGTCTGAATTACTTAGCATTACATAACATCCTCTTGAATCAAGGTCTTTAAATACCTCTGCTAATCTAATATGGTCTTTTTCGTAGAATGAATCTTTAGTATAACGCTTAAAATCAGAATATTTAGAAACCGGAAGATACGGAGGATCGAAATAAATAAAATCTCCTTTTCTTGCAGATGATAGAGATTGCTCATATCCACCAGAGCGGATCGTCATGTTGCTTAAGACCAAACTAACAGCCCTCAAATTTTCCTCATTACAAATTTTCGGATTAGCATAGTAGCCATATGGAGCATTAAATTCGCCCTTTTGATTTACTCTATATAACCCATTGAAACAAGTACGATTTAGAAAGATTGTTCTTGATGCTCTTTCCACCGGCGTAAGATCGCCCTCCTTGGTGCCTCTTATTAAATAAAAATATTCCTTGCTATTTTCGTGGTTATTTAAGTCTAGGATTAAATCTTCAACATTATCCCTAATGACTTTGTAGCAATTAATCAAATCGTCATTTGAATCATTCAAAACTGCCGTTGATGGATTAATATGAAAAAATAGAGCGCCGCTTCCGAGAAATGGCTCAAAGTATCTTCCAATTTCATCTTTAGGCATTAAAGATACGAGTTCGTCTAAAAGCTGAGTTTTCCCTCCGGCCCATTTTAAAAATGGTTTTGCCTTTAGTTGAACCGGCATGCCCTCGACAAAAAACTGCTGTGAGACTACATCAATTAGACTAAGTTGCAAACTCGCAGCTTGAGCCATATCCCTCCATTTTTTTCAATATTTCTCCTTAATTGTATTATAAACAAAAAATGTTAAATAACCAACTGTGGATAATGTTCGGGTTTTGTTTGGTATTTACTTCTTTAAACCTTTCGCCCAAATATTTTTGAAAAATGGGAGGGTTAGGGTCGAGAGTAAGAATCCTACCGTTGGTACAATAGCATTTAGCCATGGCTGGTTAATGCTGATTGACCACATGTATAAACTAATGGCGAGGTAGGTAAATATTGATATTAAAATTCTTCTAGCCCAACTAGTTTCCCAAGCTTTATCCGCTTCAACGGAAAGATTGCGCTTTTTAATTTGTTCGATTTCTTTTTTAATTTGTTCTATTTCGTCCATAATTTTATTGGAGTTCTTTTACTTCTTTTTCGACTTCTTGGAAGTTTCTACCTGACTTGATTATTTTGTCTTTCGATTCTTCTTTTATAAGTCGATTAAATTCTTTTAAGAATTTATCAAAATCACAGAATCTATCAGCAACATACTGGCTTCTAGGATATTCAACATCATTCCATGTTTCCATATCTGCTTCATTGTGTTGAAGACGAACTTCCATTTTATCAAGTGCTTTAATGAATTTTGCTTCGAAGGTCTTTTGCTCCTCGTACTCTTGCCATAAATCAAAAATCTCATCACTAAAATTGCTATCAAGTTTTTTTATGTTTTGCATTGCTTTTAGTTCAACTGATTTCTTCTCTTCCTGTCTATGGCTTTCAAAAGCAGGAACATCATATGCTTCCGCTTCCGCCAGATCATGGATGATGGCAATCTTGAGGCTTTTTTTCAAATCGACTTTTACCTCAAGATGAGAATAGAAAATACAAGCCATAAGAGAAATCCGCCAAGAATGTTCTGCGACGCTTTCTTGTCTTCCACTTGAAAGCCAGCTATGCCTAAGCTCGCATTTTAACTTCTCCGCCAGATGTAAAAATTTTAAAATATTCTGCATTTCATTCATAAATCTCCTATTTCTTACCTGTCTCTATTTTCTTCATCGTTTCGCGGAAGGCGATGCGGGGAAGGGTTGATTCATTCTTCAACAAATACTCTTTCACATCGTCCTTGCATTGGCAAACTAGGCATCGCAGCAGCCATGAAACTGCTTTTGTAATAAGGACTTCTTTCTCAGACTTTAACTGATCAACCGTTTCAAAAGCAAGGTCTTGGATTTTTTTCTCATCTGCTTTCCTAGTCGAAATATTTTGCATAACTAAGCTAGCACGGCGAACTTGAATGTTGGAACTTTTGGAAAATTTCTTAATGGCTTTTTGCCAATCGCCCCACCTAGCTAGAACTTCGGGAGCAGTGAATGAGGACTGACAGATAACATCAACTTCGACCCAGCCATTGGTCTTGGAGAGCCAACTTTTCAATAAGTCAAAAGAAATCTTGCTTCTGTTTTCAGGGGATAATAAAGTAAAAATTTTACCTCCGACTATATGGTCTTCAATAACATTGGTAGAAAATAACTGGGATAAGAGTTTAGACATTTCTTCCGCAGGAATAGCGTCTTGATCTCTGGCAATGTCTTTAGCGATTTTTAGAACATCTCCGGTTTTTACACCCAGATATTTCTTTTTCGTGCCCAAATAACGACCAACAAATTCCTCTTCCTCTTTTGTTATCGCCTTTTTTGGAAAAGCGTTTAGTTGATCTTTAATTAATTTCAAATAGTGTTCTGCGTTTGTAGGGCTATTCATTTTTCTCTTCTTACACCCTTGAAGTCTCCACCTGAGGTTTTGTTATCCATAATTTTACCTGAAACGGCGTCTCTCTTTATGGACAACTTGGTCTTTGGATTTACAAATTGGGAACGATTTTTGACTTCCCCAATTCTTCCCTTCCCCTTTGGTCCGTTTGTCGCCATGACGCTCCTTTCTTGCTAAGAAATTTACGCCTCAATTATACCAGATCAAATATTAAGAAAAAAATAAAGCCTTTGGATGTGTGTTAGATCGGATCACAAAAAGTTTTTTGAAAATAGAACTTATTTATTCTTTTTTTACAGAGACTATTTTTTTCAAATAAGTAAACTATAAGAGATCGAAAACCAAACGGAGGTATTGTTGTGACTCACAGCATTACGAGAGAAGGAGCAAGAGAGTGCGAAACTCGAATGGAAGGAGGGGCCGTCAAGATAATAGGATCAATTGAGAGTGCATATCTGGAGTCAATGATCCACAATGAGCACCTTGGCCTTGCGGTGCTCGAACCAGAGATCAGAATCGATGTAACCGACATGGAAACAACCGATGAAACCCTTTTTGAAGTGATCTTTGATTACCTTCGTAAGGGTCTCCTTTACTCAAAGAGGGTTACGATAATCACTCGTCGCGGCAGCGTCGTCGACAGAGATATTCGGAGCCACATCGACGTATTTCATTACGAGCTCGAGCTCATATAAATTTGTATCACCCCTCCGACACTGCCCCCAAGCCTCTGTGGCTTGGGGGATCTTTTAGGAAAACATAAATAAATATTAAAAATAGTTTTAAAATAGGTGTAGGGCGAAAGCATTTCTCGCCCTACCAGAGATTGTACGGCTCCCCCGTCACTTCAGCAAACATCTGCCTCACTTGGTATCCTGCATTTACACAATCTTTGCCAGTGCCCCAGACAACAAGTATCAGACGAAAGCTAGTTTCCAGTGGCTTCGCAGCACCCCCTCGGTGTCCGCAACAGGAACATGGTTTTGGAAGAGTCTTGAGTCCGTTCAAGTGGCGAATAGCGATCCATGGCCTCCCATTTTTCAACGGCGAGAAGAAAGGCGGCCAGTGCATAGATTCATCAACTTTTCGCGGAGTTACCATAGACTTTGTATCTCGGTCGATATAGTACTCCCAGCGGAAGAACCTAGGCACAACTTCATCTACAATATCATGTGGCTGAATTTCTTCGCTCACATGATCATGGAACACTTTAACCAGAAAGTCATCGATCCCGTAAGTAGCAACACCAGTCTCTTGTACTTTTCGCCTTGAATACCTCGGGTTGAAGCACAGTTCAGAGAATGGAAACAACGAGTTATAGCAGACCAAGCCTTTATGCTCAGGAAAGTCATCAAGAATCTGGAAGTGATCGCTTAGCTCTAAGTGAAAGCCAAGCAACTCTTCCTTCCACTCTTCGAGCTTCCGAACCATAAAGTGGTCAGCCTCAATTGAACGGAGCATCTTACTATCCTTTTGCAATTGAGTTCACCTCCTATGGGGAGAATATCAAAAATATGTTAGATAATAAATACCACTGGTGAAAACCAGTGGTATTTATTAGTTTCAATTAGTTGTGATTACTTACCCCAATAATTTTCTTCATCTTTCACAATTGGGGGATTTTTCGGCTTATTCTCTTTTTCGTCCTCTTTGTTATAGTACTTGACATGAACATCGGCTTTCGGCTCAGGGCTGGCTTCTGGCTTATTGTCTTTCTTGTCATAATATTTCACACCAATTTTTTTATCATTGTCCACAACTGCTTTCACCGGCTTTTTTTCAGAGACAGCTTTAGCCGGTTCAATCTTTTTTGCCTGCACAGGTGTTTTAGCTTTCGGAGCTTGCGGATTGCTTTCAGTAGAAGACGGTTCATTATCCTCAGGCAAAATGAGGGCTACTGTAGACACTTTATCGCCTGCCCGCAATTTCATCAGCGTTACGCCTTGTGTGTCTCTGCCTAGTCTCTTAATTTTAGCTAACTCCATTCTTATAAACTGGCCTTTTCTGGAAGCCAGAATGACATCGCCTGCGTCTGAATAAGTAATATGCATGCCAATCACATTGCCGGTTTTTGGCGTGCAGTTTGCAGCCCGAATTCCCATGCCGCCTCTTTTTTGAAGATGGAAATTTTTTAGCATCGTCCTTTTACCAAAACCGTTTTCTAGAACAATCAGCATGTCCGGACCTCGACTATTATCTTTCTCATTGAAGGAAATATTATTACCGGAAACTACGTCCATTGCCATTACCTCGTCGTCCTTGCGTAACCTTACGCCGGCGACGCCGGAAGCGCTTCTGCCCATTGGCCGGACATCGGTTTCTGGATAGCAAATCGCCTGTCCTTTTGTTGTAACTTCTACGATAATATCGCTGCCGCCAGAGGTTTTAACCCACTTTAATTCATCGTTCCCCTTGAGGCCAACAGCGATAATTCCGGTTTTTCTTATATTTTCATACTTTGCGATTTCTGTCTTTTTGATTAAGCCCTTTTTTGAACCCATAATAAAGTATTTGCTTCCATTGTTTTTTGGAATTGTCAGGATTGAAGTAACCTTTTCATCCTGTGAGATTTGGACAATATTCACGATCGGCGTGCCTTTTGATTGACGCGAAGATGCCGGCAGCTCGTAAACCTTACTCTTAAATACTCTTCCTTTATTTGAGAAAAAGTAAATATCATCGTGAGTGCTTGCGCATACAAGGTAATCAACAATATCTTCTTCTTTCGTCGTCATACCAACAACGCCAAATCCGCCTCTTGTTTGTTTTCTATAGGTTTCGATTTCTTGACGCTTAATGTAGTTGCCGCGTGAAAGAGCAACAATAACTTGCTGATCAGGAATCAAATCTTCAGCTTGAAAAGTGCCTAGCGCACCTGGAATAATAGTTGTTCTTCTTTCATCGCCAAATTTCTGCGAGACTTCTTTGAGATCAGTCTTAATTAAAGACAATATTTTTTCAGGATGAGCCAATAAATCTTCAAGATAAGCAATCCTTTTTATGATTTCTTCATACTCATCTTCAATCTTTTTTCTTTCGAGTGCCGCTAAAGCTGAAAGGCGCATTTCTAAAATTGCATCAGCTTGCAAAACGGATAACTGGAATTTTGTCATTAAATTTTTCTTGGCTTCGTCCCTATTGGCAGATGCACGGATTGTGCTAATTATCTCATCAATATTGTCGAGAGCGATTCGCAAGCCTTCCAAGATGTGGGCTCGGTCTTTTGCTTTTCTAAGTTCATATTGGCTTCGTCTTTCAATTACATTGCGTCTGTGCTCAATATAGTAAGAAAGGACATCTTTTAGAGTCATTACCCGCGGCTCAAGATCGGGAGTCAAAGCAAGCATATTTACATGAAATGCTGTTTGCATTTGAGTAAGTTCAAATAAGCGGTTTAAGACCTTCTTTGGATAGGAATTTGCCTTGAGTTCAATCACAACTCTGACACCGTGCCGGTCTGATTCATCTCTCAAATCTGAAATGCCGTCGATTTTCTTGTCTTTTACAAGATCGGCCATTTTTTCGATCATTGAGGCTTTGTTCACCTGATAAGGAATTTCTGTGATAATAATTTTAAAGCCGCGTTTCCCCTCTTCTATTTCAGCTTTGGCCCGCATCATGATTCGGCCTTTTCCGGTGGCATAAGCCATTTTTATGTCTTCAGTATTGTAAATATTTGCACCGGTTGGAAAATCGGGGCCTTTTATGTGCTCCATTAAATCTTCGACTGTAGCGTCGGGATTATCGATAAGAGCAGTAATGCCATTGCAGAGTTCAACTAGATTGTGCGGCGGAATGTTGGTGGCCATACCGACAGCAATACCCATTGTACCGTTTAAAAGAAGCTGTGGCACTCTTGCCGGCATAACGATTGGTTCTTGAGTAGAGCCATCGTAGTTGTCCTGCCAATCGACTGTATCTTTATCAATATCAGCCACCATCTCTTCGGCAATAGAGGACATTCGGCATTCTGTATATCGCATTGCAGCAGCAGAGTCGCCGTCCATTGAGCCAAAATTACCCTGTCCATCCACTAAGGGATATCTCATTGAAAAATCTTGGGCTAGTCGGACCAAAGTATCATAAGCTGCTACGTCGCCGTGAGGGTGGTAGTTACCGATAACTTCACCGACAACTTTGGCGGATTTACGATATTTTGAACTATGATGCAAGCCGGTGGCATGCATGGCGTATAAAACACGCCGGTGGACAGGTTTCAAGCCGTCTCTAACATCGGGAAGAGCACGTGAAACAATGACGCTCATAGCGTAATCAAGATAAGAAGTTTCCATTTCGAGAGTTAAGTCGCGTATTTTTAAATTACCGACTTCAGGGACAAAACGGTCTTCTTCTATAGAATTGTTGGACATTTGGGCCACAGATGCATTACTCTCTTCTGCTTTGTCAGGTGCTTCCGCGCCTTCTGAAGTATTATCTTCGGTGTCATCAAAAGATTGTTCGGTATCTTCTACTGTATCCTCAGAGCTTTCTTCTTCGATTGTGTTTTTTTCATCATCCATAATATTATTCCTTAAGTATCAAGATTGGTTACGCTTTTGGCGCGGGTTTGAATAAATTTCTTTCGCGGAGCAACTTGATCTCCCATCAACATAGAAAATGTTTCGTCCGCTTTCTCGGCATCACCCATTGAAACCTGCAAAAGAATCCTATTTTCCGGATTCATGGTCGTTTCCCAAAGCTGGTTCGGATTCATTTCACCTAAACCCTTAAACCGCTGGATTGTAATGCCCGAAGCTTGCTCTTTATCACCTTTGAATTTCTTAACAATCGCATCTCGCTCCCCATCCGTATAAACCCAATGCTTTTCCTTTCCTTTTTGAACCGAAAACAATGGAGGCTGAGCGATGTAAATATGGCCTTTGTCAATCAGATCAGGGAAATTTCTAAAAAAGAAAGTCAGAAGTAGTGTTCTGATGTGAGCCCCATCAACATCAGCATCAGTCATTATTATTACCCTGTCATACCTTAGCTTGGCGTAGTTAATTTCTTCGCCGATACCAATACCGAGAGCAACAATTAAAGCTTTAATTTCATCTGAAGTTAGCATCCTGTCTAACCTTGCCCGTTCGACGTTTAAAATCTTGCCTCGAAGCGGAAGAATAGCTTGGAAATTTCTGTCTCTCCCCTGCTTGGCCGAACCTCCAGCTGAATCACCCTCAACAATATAAACTTCTGTTCTTTTTGAATCTTTAGACGAACAGTCGGCTAATTTACCAGGGAGTGTCATGCCTTCTAAGGCGCCTTTTCTAATTATGGTGTCTCTGGCCGCTCTGGCTGCCATTCTAGCTCTTGCTGATAATGAACATTTCTCAATAATTTTTTTAGCTTCAGCGGGATTTTCTTCAAAATAGCTGGTTAACGCAGTCGCGCTTACAGAATCTACAATCGTTCTAACTTCAGTATTTCCTAATTTGGCTTTTGTTTGGCCTTCAAATTGAGGGTCTGCTAGTTTCACCGACAAAACACAGGTTAGTCCTTCACGAACGTCTTCGCCGGTTAAAGCGACGCCTTTGAGTAATAGATTATTTTTCTTTGCATAATCATTAATAGCTCTAGTTAATGCTGTTCTAAAACCAGTTAAATGGGTGCCGCCCTCAGCCGTATTAATATTATTAGCAAAAGAATAAAGATGTTCTTTGAAATCGTCGGTGTAAGCTACTGCAAGTTCAACCAACACGTCATTCATTTCTTTTTCGACATACATGGGCGGATCGTTGATTGCATCGCGATTTTTATTAAGATGCCTTACATATGAAGAAATGCCGCCCTCAAAGTAAAATGAAAACTCCTGATGGCCGATTTTTTCTCCGCCAGTTGGCGGATTTTCTTCGTCTTCGCCAAGGCTTCCTCGTCCGGTTCGCATGTTTTTATCTGAATCAGTTTCTTCGCCGGCTTCTTCGTCGAGTGCTTCCTCTTTTTTCTCAGCTACTACTGCATTTTCTATAACTGCTTCTTCTCTCTCATCTCGAACCGTGATCATAACCCCTTTAGTGAGATACGCTTGTTGGCGGCAATGATTTAATATTGTCTTAAAGGAAAATGTTGTGTTTTTAAATATTTCAGAATCCGGCAAAAAAGTGATTTTTGTTCCTGTGCCTTCAGTTTTATCAATGACTTTAATGTCCTCAACCGCATCACCTCTATGATATTCCTGAAAATATAATTTGCCGTCCTTTTTCACTTCAGCCTTAACCCAAGTACTTAGAGCGTTAACTACAGAAACACCAACACCATGAAGACCTCCGGATACCTTGTAACCGCCGTCGCCAAATTTACCGCCGGCATGCAATGTAGTCAAAACAGTTTCAAGTGCCGACTTGCCGGTTACTTTATGTTTGTCGACTGGAATTCCGCGTCCGTTATCTTCAACTGAAACTGAGCCGTCTTTATGAAGAATTATGATGATGTGGTCGCAAAAACCAGCCATTGCTTCATCAACGGAGTTGTCAACGACTTCCCAGACCAAGTGATGCAGTCCATCTATTCCAGTACCGCCAATGTACATGCCGGGGCGCTTTCTTACCGGCGCCAAGCCTTCTAGAACTGTGATTTTTGACGCATCATAGGTTTCAGTTGCTTTCTTTTTCTCTTCTTCCATCAGTATTTTCTCCAGTTCAAATATTTTAAATTTAAATGCTTAAATAATTAAGAACCAACAAAACAAATAAAGATTTGAGGTCTTTTTTATTTGTTTACATTCTATCATTCTTCTTCATTCGCTTCAAGACAAGAGATCTTTTAATTGAAGATGAGAGGTCTTGGGGGGGGTAGTTTTATTGAAGCCGGTCGAGCGAGCTATCTTAATTTTGAAATGCTGGAAATGAAAAATTAAGAGGCGAGCGAGTAGGCTGGTTAGGGAGGCGAAATAAGAAAACTACCCCCAAGACCTCAAATAGAACAAAGAATTTTTAATTAATTTTCTTGAACTTAATATTAATCGTTCTATCCTGATCAAGGTTAAGCTTAATAATTATTTTTCTTCCTACATTGTCAAAATTCTTAACATTTTGCGGCTCGAACCCTTCCGGATAATTTAATTTAAATTCAACGTTACCAGAAGGAGCGCCCGGCTGTTTTTGAAACGTAATTATATAGTTAAAGTCATTTTTCGTATCAACTGTGTAACTAGGCTCATACTGAATGTCAGCTTCGCTCTTTTCTTTTGGTTTAGTACTCATCCAAAAGTTAACAATTTTTTTACCATAATCGTCAGTCAACCAAAATGGTTTATTGTCTTTCAACCCTCTATCAAGCATTTGCTCAAAATATCCTTCTTTGGGGCTAAAGTTTACAATATTAGAATTTTCCGGCAATAAAAGCCGCACAAAATTTTTATTTATGCCATCCGGCCATTCATTCAAGCCATTGTGATTGCGAACTAAATTTAACGAATCGCTTACTTTTCCTTCAGAAGAAATGGTTGAGGAAAGCTTGATATTTTCTTCCATACTTAAACTGCTTTTGGCACCATCAAGATTTGAGTTATTAATACAAACATAGTCGCCTACCGTCGGAAAAACATTTGCTGAATAATTGAAACTGGTCAGTCTTTTCTCGAACTCATTGTTTGTAAAATATAAGGTTATGTCTTTTTGCTTTAACGATTTAGAGAATGATGAAAAAATTCCTCCTGAAGCTGCTGGTTCTTTTAGGGAAGAAAACAGCTTGTCAAGGAATTTTGGCATCATTAGAGCTAAAATTTTCTTCGGTTCATTTTCCTCTTTTCCACCAGCCCGATCAAAGTACCCTTGATGAACCTCATATTCAACTTCCGTTTTGAAGTTGTCAGCATTAATAGTTTTATTCATTTCTGTAACTTCGATTGGTCCGACTTCCTTCAATAAAGATGTAAATGCCGTATTGTCAACCATTATAACCCCGTCAACCCGATTTCCAGTTTCTTGATTATAAAACCACATAATTCTTTCCATCGCTTTTGGTCCGTCGACGTCAAAACCAGAATCTTTCATTGTTAAACCATTCTCTGGCACAAGCCAACTTAACTGATCAGGAACAGAAATTTTTGTTTTACTTCTAAAATCCTGATCAATTTTGTAAATATTCGTACCAAAGTCAACGCCCGTAAGACTTCCGTCTTTAAATTTAGCTACACCAAAAGACCCTAGCGACCCTCCGCTGCCTCCCCTTAGTTCACTGTTATTTTGGAATAGAATTAAGATGTTTTTCTCGCCGCCGTCCGCTCCCGAGAGCCACGTTAAGTCTTTCTCTAAAATAATTTGGTAGGAATCTATTGATTGCAAAGCGTTGTCTATAGCTGAAACTGCGCTGTCTACTTCTGCGGCTTGGTCGCTTGGCAATCCTTTTTTTGCAAGCAGGAGCTCATCTCTGCCTTTGCTTAATTTATTTTTGCCATCTTTTATCGCAGAAATCAGCATTTTTTGACTGTCAGCAATATTAAAGACGATGTTTGATCCTGAAGCAGTACCGCCTCCCGCCAAAGAAACTTTAGTTAGTTCGTTATGAATTGATGAGAGCGTAGTTATGATGTCGTATGATGCATCAAGCAAACGTTCGCTTGCCAAAAGCTTAGAATTACTAGCTGAGGCAAATCGGAGATACTGAATATCTTGACCCCAAGATTGAGCTAAAAGCTTTAGTTTGTTAATGTCTTTTTTCGCCTCATCGGCCTCTTTGATTGCTTCATCCATGTTGCCATTTTCGATATAGGTAAATGATTGTTCCAAATGATCTCTTGCTTCTGCGCTAAACTTTTCCGTGTGATCTTTTGCGATCATCATTCTTGCCAATGAAAACACAATCAAAAAACAAACCAACATCGATGTAAACAATGTTTTGTATGAATAATTTAGTTCAAATTTTATTCTCTGGTGTCGAATTGATTTTTTTAGATTTCGATCAGAAAACCGATCTATATCTTCCTGAAAGAATTCTACTCTTTCAGGATTTTTTCGTGTTCCACTACCAAAAAATTGCTTTTGACCACTTTGTGAATCAAAATTGTTAAACTTATCAATGCCTTCACTCTTCCTTGGCCTTATGTCATCAATTTTCGGCAAAACCCCTCCGGGTTAAAAATTGTTGGTTATCAGAACTTATGATTCGAAATTATTTCTTCGACTACTTTTTGAAATTCGCTTTTAAAACGATCTTTCGAGAACTTTTCTGAGTGCTGCCTTATTTTAGCGGAATTATAATCGTCAGGATTAAAATTTTTTATTGTATCTATCAAGCACTGTGGAGTTTGCTCATCAAAAAACACTCCGGTTACCCCCTCCACAACCGTTTCTGTAGCCCCCCCGCTTCCATAGGCGATTACAGGCCGGCCGGATGCCATTGCTTCCACCGGCACAATACCGAAATCTTCTTCTGCAGGAAAAATGAATGCTTTCGCCTCCGAGTAATACTTTTTCATACCATCGTCAGACAAAAAGCCCAGGAATTCAATGTTATTTTTCGCTTTTTTCTTAAGCATTTGTTCATCCGGGCCAGTGCCAATAATTTTCAGGGGAAGCCCCAGATCATTAAAGGCGTCTATAACTAGATCGCATTTTTTATAATTCACTAACCTGCTTACAAAAAGATAGTAGTCTTTAATATTTTCTTTCGGAGCAATCTTAAAACTCTCAACATCAACAGGCGGATAGACCACGATTGATTCCCTACCGTAATATTTTTTAATACGCTTCGCGATATATTTCGAATTAGCGAGAAAGTAATCGACTCGATCAGCTGCTACCCTATCCCAAATTCTCATGTTATGGACTACATTATTCCTTAAAAAAGAAAGTTTGCCCTTTTTTGCTCTAGGATCAATATTGGGATCCCAAAGATAACGAGGAGGGGTATTGCAGTAAGAAATATGGATGGCTTCAGGTTTTGTGATAATACCTTTGGCTGCCATACTCGTGTTGGAAATTACTAGATTATATTTTGAAAAATCAAATTGCTCAAATGCAAAAGGAGTAAAGGGAATCAAGAGTTCTCTTTTTGATCTCATAAAAGGAATTTTTTGTAAAATTGAGGTTCTTACCTCAAACTTCGAGAATGGCTTTGCTTTAAGAGGATTAAAAACCGAAGTAAAAATCGGGGCATCGGGATAAATTTCTTTGACTGCCAAGAGTACTCTTTCAGAACCAGCCACGTTAGTAAGCCATTCATGAACGAGAGCGATATTCATATTTTCCGCTGAAAGTTTCATAAACTACCAGGGCTAATGTTTTAAATAAAATCTTAATGTCGAACCAGAGAGACCAGTTTTCAATATAGAATAAGTCGTATCGTACCCGCTCTTTGATTGATGTGTCGCCCTTGAGACCGTTTACCTGAGCCCAGCCGGTTAATCCCGCTTTTACTCTCCGGCGTCTAAAATATTCTGGAATTTCATTTTCAAATCGCTTTACCAACTTCGGCTGCTCCGGACGTGGCCCAACGAAACTCATTTCGCCAACAAAAATATTCCAAAGTTGGGGCAATTCATCAAGATTAGTCTTTCTTAGAATTCTCCCGAGAGGTGTAATTCTTACCAGCTCGTCTTTTTGTGTCGTCCATTTTGATCCACCCTTCGTAAAGTCGCATTTATCGATATACATCGATCTGAACTTATGGCAGCTAAATTTCTTGCCGTCTCTTCCGATCCTATCATGCGAAAAGAAAATTGGCCCGCGCGAAGTAATTAATTGGAGAAGCATTATCAAAACAAAAACCGGCGAAAGAACAATAATCCAAAAAAGCGCAAATGAAAAATCTATTATACGTTTAATGATTCGGCCCCAACCATCTAGGGGAATCGGTTTTAACTCCATAACAGGCATTGAGCCAAGGAGGCCGGAGGAAACATTGAACGTCATAAGAGAAAAGGTATCGGGAATATATTTAAAGATCACGTTGTAGTCGGAGCAAATTTGAATTATTTCAATAATCTTAGACTTACTAACAGCTATATCGGTTAAAATAATCTCATCTATTTCGTAACAGTATATTTTATCTTTTAATTCGCCGATTTTTCCAATAACTTTCAGTCCATGTTTACTTTGCTCTGAATCGCTGCTCAAGACACCGCAAACTTTGTAGCCGCTGTTTTGATGACTCGAAATAAAATCCATAATATTCACTGAGGTACTATTGTCTCCAATAAGTAAAATTTTCCTTCTGCCGACTCCAAATTGGAGCAAATATTTCTGGATTAATTGAACAATAAACCTGCCAAGAGAAATCATTATAATACTAATTATCCAAGTAAAAACTAGGATCAACCGAGAGAAAAATAGGGATTTAGAAAGGAATATTCCCACAATCAAAAATAGTATTGCGATTGATGAAGCGTTAAATATTTTAAATATTTCAGCCCAAAAACCTCTGGCCGCCCTAATGTTATAAAGCCCATGAAGAGCAAAAAGAGCAATCCATGCAGGGATTAAATATATTGAATAGCGGAGATATTCTTTGAGCCCAATATTCCAAAAGCTGGAAATAGCTTCCATGTCCGCTCTGACATAATAAGCAATGACAAAAGAGATGATAATCATCGCTATGTCTACAGGCACTAGTATAAAAGCAAAAAACAGCTCAGAACGTTTCATAGTCATTATTATATGCCAAATACCGATTAAATTCAATGTTAACTAAAATAGTCCAAACCGTTGAGATCTGGACTTTTTAGTGTTATCAAAAACAAAAACTTTAACAATATTTATGCAGCCTTGCCGATTCTATACATACCAGTTCCGCAATCTGGACATGTTCCTTTAACTGCTGGTTTGCCGTTTTTCATAGTTACTGCTTGTTCGTCTTTCATTTCTTTCTTAGCTTTACACTTTACACAATATGCTACTGTTGCCATTTTTTCACCTCCTCTCAATGAAATTAATAGTTCGCACCTGATTCAATCTTACTATACCATTTTATTAGGGGTAAATTACGCTTGTCAAGGAAAAGCCGAGCTTAATCAAAAGTAATAAATATTTCCGCAAGTCAACGATTAAAATATCGCTGTCTGAGACTTCACATTATTAAGAGGATTGTACAAATTATTTATAAATTTTAAATTTTAAATTTTAAATTTTATTGGGGTTATCCCCAGAATATTTACTCCGTGAACCCGACTATGGCGGCAAGTTCAGCTAAACTCTTCTTGCCAACGTATTGCTTTCCTTCAAACAACCAAGTTGGATAACTGTTGATCTTTTGGGCGATGCATTCATCGGGATTTGAGCTTAAGCCAGAAGCATCACATTCAACATAATCTAAATACTTCGCCGCTTCGCCGAATAACTCTTTTTGATTCTTAGAATCAAAAGACTGATATGATCCGTATAATACCATGCCCTTGTCACTCATGTACTTAGCCAATCGTTCAACATAATCACCGCTCTTAATAGTAGTGCTGCCGGCAACGCTGCCTTCTGTTCTTGAGGTAGATATTTTAGAATCATTCTTGTCCTGTGCTTTTCCTAGAAAAAAAGTAATAAAAAGCGCTACAACAACAATAAGCGTGCTGACGGTAAGTAAAGTTTTCCAGTTGGCTTTCATATTCCCCTTTCCCTTAAGTATATAGAATACAGTCGACAGATAACAGTTTCATTAGTGTAATTTTGATCCTCCTTGTATCCTGTGACCTGAATTTCTGTATTCTGTTATTCGTATTCTTTTATCTGCTATTATTGTAAGTGATATTTTCCGCCCCGTCAAAATTTAGCCCCGATTCAGTACTTTTATAAGAATCCCTGATTGCTTGTGAAATTGGATCTTTCTCATAGTCTCTTTGATCAACTATGAGAAAAGTATTTCCATCTTTATTTAAAAAGTCATAGCGCGGAACATCGCTGGTGATATTGTTGTTGGAAGTTCCATCCCGAAAAAAGGGTAAAACAGAAAAATTCCCACCTGAGTATTTGATTAATTCGATATTTTGGCTGTGCACCCCCACATCGCCAATAAGACAGATGGCATTATCGACACCGCTTTCTTTGCCGCATATTGAAATATTGTCTTCAAATCCGCTTAATTTAATTTTTTTCTTTTGACTAAAGAGAGAGTTTTTGGTTAAAAAATATTGGTAATCTTCCCCTGTTTTATACTTTTCGATTGAAAACTTTTCTTCTTTTCCAGTGATTTTTGCTGATACGTTTTTGGCGCTGATAAATTCTCTGGAGTTTGAGTCAGCAGAAATTAGGTTCTGAAAAATAATCGCCAAAACAAAAAGTGCTAAGACTGGCAAAAGGATATATTTTATCTTGCGAGAACTCATAATTACTTACTTGCTTATTGCTGACTTGCTTACTAGCTTATAGTAGCACAGGCCATTTAGAGATCAAGCGTTGATTGCATAAAAGCTGAGAATATAGTCAGACACCTGCCTGCTCATTCGAGTCTGAGCGACGAGGTCGCTAGACCTCAGAGTCGATGACCGGTAGGCAGGGATATCAGTTTCTTCTAATGTATTTCTGTTATCTAAGCTAGGTTGTGGGAAATTTTATATTTTCTTAATGTTTTGTATTGTAAAGTTTAGTTGCAAGATGTGAAGCACAACAAAATTGAAAGGGGGAGAAAGCCATGCTTTCTTGTGAACAGAAATATCTTGCAGTTCTTGTACTCGTACTATTTGCGCTGACTGGATGCGGCGGAGGTGGTGGCGGGAAACCGGCGCCGAGTCCTCTACCAATCACTCCTGTTCCAACAGATCCTTCGGCTAGAGAGGTAACGTTTCAGGTTAATCCGCACGAGGATACGACAAAAACGATTGGGGATGTGGAGGTCAGCGTTCCGGCGAACACTTTCACGCAGAACGCTACTGTGACTGTGCGGCTGGAGAATCCTAAAGAAAGGCCTGCCAACCTAGAGGTTGGTTTGATCGGAAGAGAAATCGAGATTACTTCGAGCGCACAACCTGCAAACCCAATAGTTCTGACAGCAGGAGATCAACCAGAAGGACAAATCCGCGGACTTTCAGCACTCTCCATTGACCACGGAATTCCCTACTATTTACCAATCGCCTCTATTAATGGAGCATGGGAAATAGTAGGTGAGGCCTCAAAGAACCAACTAGGGAAGATTGAAACCATACTTAATCCGAATAAGTTTATCTTTGACGGAATGAAATCGACGCTCAAGGTCGTGCTTGCAAAAGTATTGGTGACAGAACCCAATCCTTTGGAAATTAATCTTCTCCTTCTAAGCGGGTCCGGCGAGTATAACGACAATGCAGTCTATCTCGTACATGGAATCTTGAGCGATGGCAAGAATATGAAATCCCTAGGAGAAAGGTTAGTTCAAAGAGGCCTTTACAAAAGTGCTTGGGCCCTCCGGTATGACTGGCGGCTCGGAACAGAAGTTGTCGCCTCTCATTTCGGCTTATTAATCGGCAGCTCCGATGTTAAAGCTGACCTTATCGGTCATTCTCGAGGAGTGCTAATCTGTAGATATATGCTCGAAGTGTTGGGTAAAGCCAGAGCGCCCGACAAGGCAATATTTATCTGCGGACCAAACCAAGGCTCAAAACACGACACCGTTCTCAAACTTCTGAATGATTTACAGGAGAAGTTCATTAATACTGAAGGAGCGTACGGATTTCCATTGGCAGATAGTCCTGCGCTCAGCGAGCTGGCCCAAAACAGCAACATCGTTCAAGAGCTCAGCCGCTACCACAAGCCGAAAGGGATAGTTGATTACTACCTTTTTGCGGCCGATGATGATCCCTATGTCAGCATTGAAAGCGCTTTGGGGCAAAACGTTGGCATGGAAGCATTCACTGCGGGTTCTGTAACCAGAAGGGTGCTGTCAGGAAACCACTCCAGCCTAGTGGATAGCGATAACGGTATTGAGAGCCTGATCGAGAACATAAGAGACTAACGGATGAACGTAGAATTTCTCTGAGCTCCCGTCCAAGTTTGGGCGGGAGCGTATTTTATATATGAACATTAAATAAACCTTAAGAAATTATTAATTGTTCAATTCTGTATTGACAAATTTATTAATATAGTATATCCTAATGCTCGAAATCGTTCGTGTCCATGGATGACTACAATTTGCAGGAGCACAAAGAGGATGGAGGTGGTATCAATCGTTCTTTGTTCCGTAGTAAGCAGTAGTAATAACACCAATCACATGAAATGGAGAACACGAAAGATGAAAGTCACTGTATTTCTGGTAGTTGTAATGATGATGTGTCTCGTAGCTGTGCCGGCCATGGCCAAAGATGCGAGCAATGGTCTCTCCGCCTCGGTGGGCATTCTGAGCTCGACAGAAGGAAGCGACCTGAGTATGGGCCAGAGTCTGTCTTTGTCTTACGATCTTCCAACTCAGATCAAAGCTTGCCGACTCCAGGCGGCAGTCAGCTTCATCCGATTCTCGGGTGATGTCGAAGGCGTCTCCATGTCGGAGAAGCTTACTCCGATCACGATCCGAGGAATTAAGGACTTCGAGACGAGGAATGCTTCACTACGACCATACGCTGGCATCGGACTGGGAATTATGCAGATGTCGGTATCGGCGAGTGATGGAGATGAAAGCGAAAGCCTCTCGAACACAACCTACTGCTATGAGCTAATAGCAGGGGCGAACTTCGGGAAAGCGACATTCGCCGAGCTGAAAGTGCTCGGCAGCCCAGACTCCGACGTTGGTATTGGACTCAACATCGGATACCGGTTCTAGGCAACCCCGCAACACAATGTGTAATACAATCGTGAGCCAGACCCCGTCCGAGGTCTGGCTCATCTTTTAAGATATGCCTATCAATCAGTTTAATAAAATATGCTCCGATACTTCAAAAGAGAAATCAAATACATCAAATAAGAATATCCTATTAATATAGCTACGATAAATTTAAGTGCTGCTGCAGGCTTCTTGTACTCACCCCTTAAAGACTTTATAAGCAATACTAATGCAAGATTAATTGAAGCCGCGAAGAACAATGGAGGTATCATAAAAACAATAAAAAACTCCATCTCAAACTGATGTGGAGGAAAGATTAGAAAATGTAAAATCTTAAAACAATAGAATATGGATATTAAGATATTGAAAACTAAAACAGATTGAGTCAGTTTAAAAAACCAATTACCAACAAAAAAACTTGCGATGTAATTTTTAATATTTAGTTTCATACTCTAATACTACAGAAAAAAAGTAGAACACGCTACTTTCCTGAACTTTTTTAGAACCATTCTCTAATAGTGTTAAGTCAAAAAAGGGTCAAAATAAGACGGCTGTTTAGAATTGACATCTTTTTACTCAACGATTAAGTTTATATTTCCTTACCGACTCTTTATTAATAGTTTGGGCTCCTTCCGTCGGAAGGAGCCCAAGATGTGAGTACGTAGTATGTTTATCAAGTAACCCTTCTACCTATTCGTGGGCAGCAGCTTCCGTGATCGGCCTTCTCTCTTGCGAACCTTCAGAGGACGCCTTACTGATGTTCGCGTCGATATAGATGTTCTTCTTGCCACCCTGCGCAAACGCATTGGGCCAGCG